>CAIKWU010000186.1 GCA_903831155.1 uncultured Planctomycetaceae bacterium
GATGCCGCCTGCGCTACGCCATCGTGGCTTCGCTTGGCGGCATACGCCGGCTCTCGGAGCACGGGCATCCCCTCGCTGAGTTCTTGCCTGTCGGGTCGACAATCTTGAGGACTGAGCAGCCGGTCGGGGGCACGCGCAGGAGCCCGGGGTGCTTTGTGCCTCGCTGGGGACGCCAGCTTCCGGTGGGGTGGTGAACTCACAAAGCCCCCCGGGGACGAGCATGTCACCGCCGGCTGCGGCGCGTCCAAGAAACGCCCCCGCGAGGCACCCTCACGCCACCCGGTCGATCACCGGCAGCGCCGGCAGGCCGTTCGGCTGGAGACGCGGAGCAGGGGAGGGAAGCGGCGACTCGTCACCGCGACCGCGCTGCGGGGCACCGAAGAACATCAGCCGGGCCGTGGCGAGGAGGCCGCCGAGCGAGCCGAAGGTGGCCTCGACGGCGGCGGGCTCGTAGCCGCAGTGCACCATGCAGTCGCCGCACTTGGGATTGCCGCTGGCCCGGCCGTAGCCGTCCCAGTCTGTCCCCTCCATCAATTCGCGGAAGGTCGTCGCATGGCCCTCGTCGAGCAGATAGCAGGGCCGCTGCCAGCCGAAGAGGTTGTAGGTGGGCGTGCCCCAGGGGCGGCACTCCAGGTCCCAGTCGCCCTTGAGGAACTCGAGGAACACGGGCGACTGATTGAACTTCCAGCGGGCGGGGGCGGCGTCGAGGATCCGGCGGAAGAGCGACTGGCTCCGCTGCCGCGACAGGAAATGGTCCTGGTCGGGCGCCTTGGAGTAGGAATAGCCCGGAGAGATCATCATCCCCTCGACGCCAAGCGCCATCACGTCGTCGAAGAAGCGGCGGCACCGCTCCGGATCGGCGTCGGTGAACAGCGTCGAGTTGGTCGTCACCCGGAATCCGGCGCGGCGGGCCGCCCGGATCGCCGACACGGCCATGTCGTAGACGCCCTCGCGACAGACGGCATGGTCGTGCTCCTCCCGGAGCCCGTCGAGGTGGACGGAAAAGGCGAGGTAGGGCGATGGCCGGAACCGCGGCAGCATCTCCTCGAGCCTGATCGCGTTGGTGCAGAGATAGAGGTACTTCCGCCGGGCCACGATCCCCTCGACGATCTCCACGATCTGCGGGTGGAGCAGCGGCTCTCCGCCGGGGATCGAGACGATCGGCGCGTCGCACTCGTCGACGGCGGCGAGGCACTGCTCGGGCGTGAGGTGCGACCGCAGCACCTCGGCCGGGTGCTGGATCTTCCCGCAGCCGCCACAGGCGAGGTTGCAGCGAAAGAGCGGCTCGAGCATCAGCACGAGCGGATAGCGGCGGTTGCCGCGCAGCCGCTGCACGGCAACGTGCCGCAGAACAGCGATCATCTGGCCAACAGGAACGCTCACGCCACCTTCTCCCGCCGCGTCGTCGATGCCGCCCGCCTCGCCCGCGCGAGGGCGATGAGCGGAAAGTAGATCGGATACCAGTGGTATCTCAGGTAGAACACCCGCGGAAACCCGGTGCCGGTGAACTCGCGCTGCTCCCAGCTGCCGTCGGGCTCCTGCCGGGCGACGAGCCAGTCGACGCCGCGGCGCACGGCCGACGACGCGCCGCGCCCCGCCGCAACCAGCCCAGCCACGGCCCAGGCCGTCTGAGAGGCGGTCGGCTCGCCCACGCCGGCGAACCCGCGGTCGGCGTAGCTTTCGGGCGTCTCGCCCCAGCCTCCTCCTGCCTGCTGATGATCCTCCAGCCATGCGGCCCCGCGGAGCACCGCCGGGTCGTCGATCGGCACGCCCACCGCCCGGAGCCCCTCGAGCACCTGCCATGTGCCGTAGATGTAGTTCACACCCCAGCGGCCATACCAGGCCCCGTCGGCCTCCTGGGTTCGCCGGACGTAGGCCAGCCCACGATCGACCGCGGGATGCCCCTGCCTCAGCCCGATCCTGCCGAAGGCCTCGAGCACCCGGCCCGCGAGGTCGGGCGAACTCGGGTCGATCATCGCGTTGTGGTCGGCGAACGGCACCTTGCAGAGGAACTCGCTGTTGTTGTCGCGATCGAAGGCGCCCCACCCGCCGTCGCCATTCTGCATCGCCTCGAGCCACGGCACCGCCCTCGCGATCGCCGCATCGACCGCCGCCAGGCGATCCCCCGGAGCGGCGCCGCCCCGCCACACCGCGAACGCGATGACGACCATGGCCGTGTCGTCCACGTCGGGATAGAAGCGGTTGGCATACTCGAAGCACCAGCCGGACGGCTCGGCCCGCACGCGATCAGCCCAGTCGCCGACGGTGCGAATCTCGTTCGCGAGCAGCCAGTCGACCGCGCGATCGGCCGCCTTGCGGGCGTCGCCGTCGCCCCGGGCCGCGGCCGATTCAACCACCGCGATCGTCGTGATCGCGGTGTCCCACACGGGCGACCTGCAGGGCTCGAGCCGGGTCGTGCCGTCGGACTCCCGCTCCACGAGACCGTCGAGGCGGCTCCAGGCCTCGCGAAGCTCGGGGGCGTCGTCGCCGCAGCCCATCGACTTGAGCGCGATGATGCTCCACACCATCGGCGGAAAGATCGCACCGAGGCCGTCGCTGCCGTCGAACCGCTCCAGCATCCAGCGGCGGCAGGCCTGGACGGCGCGGGCACGAAGCGGCGTCAGCCCAACCGCCTCACACGCCTTCAGCATCCGGTCCACGCCCAGGAAGAACCTCGCCCACCAGGTCGTGTCGACCGCTCCGCAGCTCCGCGAGGGCCCACGATCGGTGAACAGCTCGGCGATGCCGCGGCCGCGAGGAATCGTCCGCGACGGCTTGTATGCCCACATCAGCGACAGGGGCACGATCATCGTCCGGGACCAGGCCGAGACCCGCGAGAGGTTCACGGGGAACCAGCCGGGCAGCAGGACGGCCTCCGGAGGCACGGCCGGGCAGGCCGAGTAGGGCATCTGCCCGAGCAGCGCCAGATAGAACCGCGTGAAGCTGTTGACGGCCCAGGGTCCTCCGGCGGCCTCGATCGCCCGCCGGGCCCGCAGCATGGCGGGCTCGTCCGCGGAGTGACCGACAAGCTTGAGCGCGAAATACGCCTTCACGCTGGCGCTGATGTCCACCGGTCCGTCCGGGTAGATCGACCATCCTCCCGACGGCAGCTGGAGGCCGAGGATGCGGTCGGCGGCGCCCCGGACCCGGGAGTCGTCGAGGCGGTCGCACCAGGCGAGCAGCAGCAGAAACTCGCTCTCCAGGATCGTGTCGCCCTCGAGCGGAGCCCGCCAGTGACCGTCCGCGGCCTGGCGATCGATGAGCCAGTGGGCCGTCCTCGCAACCGGATCGCCATCGGCGTCGGCCGGCCACCCGGCTCCGGCGGCTCGCCCCGGACGCGGCCCCGCTGCGTCGCGGCCCTCCGGCACGGCCAGCGTGGCGATCGAATCGCCGTCGAACGGTCGCGAGTCTGCGTCGCCCGGTCCGATGAACGTCATGACTCCATCCCTGTGTCGCGACTGGCGGGCACTCCTTTACCCGCGGTGTTGAACTGGGCGGAGGATAGAGAACGGCGAACGAGGGCGACAAGAGCGGATGGCAGGAGAGGCCAGGCGAGACGCGCCCGCCGTGGCCGGATGCGTCGGCCAGGCAGCAGGCCGGGCAGGATGGGGAAACTTTGCAGGCGGAAAAGCGGCCGTCATCCAGCCGGCAGATCGACGCTCACCCGAGTGCCCGAGGCCGGCCGCGATTCCACCGCGATCCGGCCACCGTTCGCCTCGACGAGCCGCAGGGCCTTCGGGAGCCCGAGCCCGATGCCGCGACCGGCGTCCCGGCCGCTGTAGAAGGGGTCGAAGGCACATCGGGCCGCGTCGGCATCCATCCCCGGCCCGTCGTCCACCACCGTGATCCTCGCTCCGCCTCCCTCCACGGCCGACGCCTCGATCACGACCCGACCGCCGTCATCGACCGCCTCGAGGGCGTTTTGCATCACCGCCCGCAGGGCCTCGCCCACCTGGGCCGCATCGACCACGACCGCCACCGGGGCAGGGGGAGGGCTGTATTCGAGCCGCACCGCCCGCGCCATGGCGATCGCCCGCACGGCCTCGATCACGGGCCGCACCACCTCGTGAACATCGACCGACACGCGGCGGGGCACCGGCGGTCGCGCGAACACCATCAGCCCACCGATCATGTCCCGGGCGCGGAACGCCTGGTCGACGATCGTGGCGAGCTTCCGCCGGCGCTCGGGATCCCGCTCGTCGATCAGCAGCGACTGCGCCCGGGCCGCGATGTTGGCGAGCGGATTGTTGATCTCGTGCCCGGCGCCATAGGCGAATGCCCGCACGGCCTCGAACCGCGCCTCGGCGACGCCCCCGTCGGCCCTGATGCCCTCCATGCATCATCCTCCGAAAAAAGTCCGGGCCGCCCTCGTCGA
Organism: uncultured Planctomycetaceae bacterium; assembly: GCA_903831155.1. GTDB lineage: Bacteria > Planctomycetota > Planctomycetia > Pirellulales > UBA1268 > QWPN01. The sequence continues at coordinate 4,376 of CAIKWU010000186.1, forward strand.
CAAAACGACGCGGGCGGCCCGGGAAGAACTGTCTGGATCAAGCGGCTCAGGACGCCGCGCCCGACCCGGAGCCGGCCACGCCCGACTCGATGTCGAGCAAGCCACAGATCCGGTCGACGAGCACCTCGGCCTCGAACGGCTTCTGGAGGAACTCGTTGGCACCCGAGGCCTTGAGCTCCTCGATCTTGTCGGGCTCGCACATGCCCGAGATGCAGATGATCCGCACCTCGTCCATGGTGGAGTCGCTGCGGACCCGCTGGCAGACTTCCTTGCCATTGATATCCGGCAGCATGACGTCGAGCACGATCAGGTCCGGACGGTAGTCCTTGACCATCATGCCGGCGTCGAAGCCGTTGTTGACGCTCCGCGTCTCGAAGCGGCCGTCCCGCTCGAGCACGTCGGTGATCAGCTCGACGAGATCCTGATCGTCGTCGA
>CAIKWU010000187.1 GCA_903831155.1 uncultured Planctomycetaceae bacterium
CACCATGTAGATGACGGTGTAGCGATGCGGCGGCGGCAGGCTCGGCAGCAGGGCCGAGATCACCTTCACCGCCTTGCCGGCCGCCTGCTCGATGAGCCGGGGATTCTTGGGAAGCTTTTTGACGTCTTCCCACTCCCAGTAGCCCTCAGGGTTGTCTTCGTCGGCCGTCCGCCGCCCGTCGGTGAGCGGCTCGAGCCCGCCGGCCCGGAGCATCTGCATCATCAGCGACGTGCCCGACCGCGGCAGGCCCGAGACGATCACGAGGTCGAGCGGCTCGATGGCCGCGATCTCGGCGGCCTTGCGTTCGACCTCCGCCTGCGCGAGGCGATCCTGCTCGGCCCGCGTGGCCGCCCGGGATGCCGCAGCCTCGCGGACGGCCGCCTCGCGAATCCGCAGCCGCTCGCGCATCAGCCGCATCGTCTCGAAACTCCGCGCCTCCTCCACCGCCGCGTCGTCGGGCCTGCCGAGCCGCCGGTAGACGCGGCTGAGCAGCCGCCGGGCCCGCAGAAACTCCGGCGCGAGCTGGAGGCAGTTGGTGAGCGGGCGGATGGCGTCGTCGAACCGCTCCTGCTGCGCCAGCGCCATGCCGAGCAGGAAGTGGCCGAACGGGTTGCCGTATTGCAGGCCGATCGCGTCGAGCGCGGAGTCCATCGCCGCGGCGGCAAGATTGGTGTGCAGCCGGATCCGTGTGAGCAGCAGATGGCCCTGCGGCGAATGTGGGTCAGCGGTGAGCAGCCGGTTGACCGCCTCCTCGGCGTCCGGCCAGCGGCGCAGGGCGGCGTAGCACTGGCCGAGCATGAGCAGGAGCTGCGGCTCGTCGGGCATCTTTTCCTTCACACGGCCGAGTGCCTCGAGCGCGGTGTGGAAGTCTTCCTTCTGGATCGCGATCGAGGCCTTAACCAGATCGGCCTGCTCGGTGCGGCCGAACGTCTCGCGGGCCCGGTCGATCGTGGCGTCGGCCTCGTCGAGCAGGCCGAGCCGCATCTGGCAGGTGGCGAGCACCTGGGCCACGTCGGTGCGCTCGGCCGCGCCGTGGAAGCATGACTCGAGCAGAGGCAAGGCCTGCTCGTGGCGATCGGCATACATCATCGCCCGCGCCATGTTCCAGTCGTTCTCGCGATTCGTTTCGGCGGCCGCCTGCCCGGGATCGTCGGGCACCTCGTCGATGTAGCCGAGGGCCACGAACTGCTCGAGCAGGGCCCGGTCAGCCTCGGCGTCGAGGCCGGTGCGCTCGCGACGCGGCGCGTCGGGCCGCTCCCACGTGGGCACCGTCTCCACCGGCCGCCGCCTCTCGAAGGCCTCCTCGAGCACGCGGCCCTCCATGTCGGCGCCGACCGGCAGGCCGAACCAATGGAGGATCGTGGGGGCGACGTCGAGCAGGCGGGCTCCGAACACGAGCTCGTCGCGCTTGAAGCCCGGGCCCGCGGCGGCGAACACACCCTGCGGCCGATGCCAGACCGTGATCCCGGCGGGCACCCGCGGGGTGAACTTTGGCCGGAGGTGATCAGAATGAAAGCCGTGGTCGGAGACCACCATCACGGCGGCGTCGGGCCCGGCGAGCTGCACGAGCCGCTGGAGGAACATGTCGTGCAGCCGGTAGATGCCGGTGACGACGTGCCGGTAGAGCTCGAAATCCACCTCGGGGATGCCCGCCATCCGCGGCGGATGGTAGGGCATGAAGAGATGGCTGATCTCGTCGATCGTGCGGTAGTAGACGGCGCAGAGATTCCAGTCGGGGTCGGCCGTCATGACGTGCGTGACCGCCTCGTGCACGGAGAAGGCCTCGGCGAGCTTGCCGGCGAGCACCCAGAGCCGCTTGTCCTTCTCCTGGTCGATGGTGTGCGCCTCGGGCACGAAGAGCCGGATCACCTCCTCGGGATCGAGGTCGTGGGGGCTCACCCGGAGGTCGTTCATCGCCGCGGCCAGCGACTCGGGCCAGTAGGTGCCCGGCGGCGGGGGTGGCCAGTCGGCGGGGTCGGTGTCGGCCTTCACGTTCGGCACGTGGCCGAACATGTTCGACACCATGCAGCCGTCGAGATCCCGCTCGCCGTGGCTGGCGAACCAGGAGATCACGTGGCTCCGCAGGCCGCGGTCGCCGAGCATCTCCCAGAGCGTGCGGCACTTCCGGGTGGCGGCCGACACGGGCACCACGCGGCCGGTGACGGGGTCTACTTCCGTGAACCCCGGCACGCCGTGGTGGTAGGCCATCTTGCCCGTGGCGATGCTCGTCCAGAGCATCGGCGAGAGCTGCGGCTCGAGGGTGGTGAGATTGCCGCTCGTGCCCTCCTCGACGATCCGGCCGATGCACGGCATGGCGCCGGAGTCGATCAGCGGCTGGATGATCTTCCAGTCAGCCGAATCCCAGCCAACGAGCAGAAGTTTTCGTTTCGTGGGCTGGGGCATCGGCCGGTGTCGAGTCGGAGAGCGTCAGGCTGATGTGACGGTCGCGCTGCGAGCCCTTCGGGCCCGACGGATCGCGCCGGCACCCATGGCCAGCGCGGCCACGCCTGCGGCGGCGATCGTGGATGGCTCGGGCACACCTGCCACGATCGGCGTGTTGGGAGTGCTCTCGTAGGCGCCGGACACGAGTTGGAACTGGTTCGACGTGTTGTTCCAGATCACCTCGAGCCAGCCGTAGTTGTTCTGGGCCGTCTTGAAGGCCATGTAGCTGCCAGAACCGAAGTTGGGAGCGGCGCCGCCACTAGGGCCGCCCGTGCGGAACA
>CAIKWU010000188.1 GCA_903831155.1 uncultured Planctomycetaceae bacterium
CCGGATCGAGCGCCACGCTCAATCTAGGTGGATCACTCTCCACCGTGACCGAAGTGAACGGCAACAACATCCCGGGCACCGGAGTCAGACGAATCGCGGTGATCGGGGGCGGTGATCGCATTCTCTCCGGAACGGTGAATCAGAGCACCTCGGGCGGCCTCACGCTCGCCTGCTCGGCTGCCGGCAACCTCACCTTCAGCAACGAGATCAGCGGTAACGGCCCGATCACGATCAGCAGCACCGGCGCGGGCAAGGTGATCTTCGCCGGCAACAATGCTCACACCGGCTCACTCGCCGTGTCGGCCGGCGGCTTCCAACTCGACGGGTCGCTCAACTCGGCGTCGATCCTGTCCGTGGCCGGTGCGGGATTCCTGAGCGGTTCGGGCACGGCCAGCGGAACCGCCACGATCGGCGGCACGCTCAATCCGGGCGCGACGTCGGCGGGCGTGCTCTCGTTCGGATCGCTCGCCCTGTCGTCCACCAGCACGGCGGTCTTCGACCTGCTCAACCCCGGAACCCGCGGCACCGACTACGACGGTGTCTCGATCCTGAATGCCGGCGGCCTGACCTATGGCGGCACGATGTCGCTGGCCTTCGGGGGGAGCGTGCTGCCCGACAACACGACGTTCAACGTGTTCAGTTTCACCGGCTCGCCGTCGGGTTCGTTTGGCCAGGTGTCATCCAGCGGCTTCTACGCCGGCACGTGGACGGACAACCTCGACGGCACCTACTCGCTCGTGAAGGACGCCCAAACGCTCACCTTCGCACAGGCTACGGGCATGGTCACGATCGTGCCGGAGCCGACGACGGCGGTCGCGATCGTGGCCAGCATCGGGTTGGTGGCGCTCTGCCGCCGGGGGCGGCGTGACGCCGGCGGGCCCACCGGCTTCACGCTCGTGGAACTGCTGGTGGTGATCGCGATCATTGCCACCCTGATCGGCATGCTCCTGCCGGCAGTGCAGAGTGCCCGCGAGAGTGCCCGCCGGTCGTCCTGCTCCAACAATCTGAAGCAGATCTCGCTGGGCATGATCCTCTACGAGGGGGCCAACAAGTTCTATCCGGCCGGCCGCGAAGGGACCGATGGAGGCTGCCCCAAGAGCCCCGCGATGGGCAAGCACACGAGCGCCTTCGTTCACATCCTGCCCTACATCGAACAGTCGGTGACCTACGACGCCTTCACCCAGGCCGAGGCCGCGACGCCCGTCGAAGGCGACGTGCCCATCGCCTTCGCCGCGACCGTGTTGAGCCAGACACCGAGCGCGTACGGCTGCCCGTCGGCGACCAAGCCGCTCGTCAACTCGGGCACGAGCCTCGGCTGCTACGCCATGTGCCAGGGGCACATGGGCCCCACGTTCGGGATCGCGTGCGGCACGAAAGACCGCAACACCGGCATGGCGCTCTACGTCAACCGGGTGCGGCAGCGGGAGATCACCGACGGCACCACAAAGACACTCCTCGTGGGCGAGGTGGAAGACCACACCGCACCCAACAATCGCTGGTGGTTTGGCCTTCGCCACCAGGAGTCGATGCGGAGCACCGACAACCCGCTCAACACGCCCGCCGGCCAGGGCGTGACGTACCCGGCGACCGGAGGCGTGAACGGCGCGTTCGGCAGCAGGCATCGCGGTGGGGCGATGTTCGCATCGGTCGATGGCAGCGTTCGCTTCATCGAGGAGGCGATCGACCTCACGCTGTACCGCCTGCTCGGGCAACGGGCTTCGAGTCAGGCGAAGGCGACACTGTGACGCACCGCACCTGCGAGCCGCCCGCGGCGCGGGCGTGCAGCCGTCGCGCGGCACGATGGCTCGTCGTCGCCATCGCGTGCGGCCCGCTCATCGGCTGCGACAGCGGCCCCAGGATCGTGCCCGCCTCAGGCCACGTGCTGATGAACGGCAAACCGCTCACCGGTCATCCCGGGTTCGTCCGCGTGGTACCGGCCGGGTTCCGCGCGGCCACGGGGCGGATCAACCCGGCCGACGGCCGCTTCACGCTCACGACGTACACGGCCGATGACGGCTGCGTCGAGGGCACGCACCGGGCGTGCGTGATCGTCAACCAGACCGTCGGCACCAGGCTCGTGTGGATCGTGCCGGAGAAGTATGGCAACGACGCCACGTCGGGCCTGCAGGTCGAGATCTCAGGATCGACCTCAGGCCTCGAGCTGAACCTGGAAGGCAAGCTGACCCCGCCGCCCGCGGCGACCGAGGCGGAGCGTCGCCTGCAGGAAGCGGGTTGACGGGGATCAGACGCTTTCCCGGCAAGATTGCTGAATTCCGGGCCCACCCGCCTGCCCCACGCCTTACGGCGTTGGGCTTGTATCAGGGCATGCAAGCATCAGGGCATGCAAGCCGACCGGCCATCGTCAGCCGGTTCCTTCGAGGTTTTCCCATCGTTCGTAGGCCCGCGTCAGACTCTGCTGCGCCGTGTCGAGTCGGGCCTTGTCGGCGGCGAGCTCGTCGCCCGGGCGGCGAAAGTAGCCCTCGGCCGCCATCTCGGCGTGCACCGACGCGATCTCGGCCTCCAGCCGCTCGATGAGTCCGGGCAGCTTCTCGAGTTCCTGCTGCTCCTTATACGACAGCTTGCGCCGGGTGTCGGCTGCGGCCGGCGGCGGCGGCGAAGCCGCCCGGGCTCCGGATCCCTTCTTCTCCTCCGCCGCGGAAGGTCGCTGCCGCAGCCAGTCGGAGTAGCCGCCGACGTATTCGCGGATCGCGTGGCCCGACCGGCTCGCCTCGGCCGTCTGCGGCTCGAACACCAGCAGGCTCGTCACCACGTTGTCGAGAAACGCCCGGTCGTGGCTGACCACGATCACCGTGCCCGTGAACTCCATCAGCCGCTCCTCGAGCAGTTCGAGCGTCTCGGCGTCGAGGTCGTTGGTCGGCTCGTCGAGCACGATCACGTTGGCCGGCTTGGCGAAGTGCCGCGCGAGGAGCACCCGGTTCCGCTCGCCGCCGGAGAGAAACTTCACCGGCTGCCGCGCCCGCTCCGCGTCGAAGAGGAAGTCCTTGAGGTAGCCGAGCACGTGCCGCGGCGCGCCGTCGATCAGCACGGTCTCCGAGCCGTCGCTCACGTTGTCGGCCACGGTCTTCTCGTCGTCGAGCTGCTCGCGGAGCTGGTCGAAAAAGGCCAGCTGGAGGTTGGTGCCGAGCCGGACGGTGCCGGCATCTGGCGTCAGCGATCCGAGCACGAGACCGAGAAGCGTCGACTTGCCCGCGCCGTTGGGGCCCACGATGCCGATCCGGTCGCCCCGCATCACCGTCAGCGAGAGGTCGGCGATGATCGGCTTCTCCCCCCGCGCGAACGACACGTCGTCGAGTTCGGCCACGAGGGCCCCGCTCCGCTGGGCCTCCTGGATCTTCAGGCCCGCCCTGCCCTGTCGCTCGCGGCGGTCGGACCGCTCCCGCCGCATCGCCTCGAGCCTCCGCACGCGGCCCTCGTTGCGGGTGCGGCGGGCCTTGATGCCCGTGCGGATCCAGACCTCCTCCTCCGCAAGCCGCTTGTCGAAGAGCGCGGCCTGCTTCTCCTCGGCCGCGAGCGACTGCTCCTTGCGGTCGAGAAACGTGTCGTAGTCGCAGGACCAGTCGAAGAGCCGCCCGCGGTCGATCTCCAGGATCCGCGTCGCCATCCGCCGGAGAAACGCCCGGTCATGGGTCACGAAGAGGAGCGTGCCGCCCTGGCGTGCCAGGAACGTCTCCAGCCATTCGATGGCGTCGATGTCGAGGTGGTTCGTCGGCTCGTCGAGCAGGAGGAGGTCGGGCTCCGCGACGAGCGCCCGGGCGAGCAGCACCCGCCGCTTCATGCCCGACGAGAGCCGGTCGAAGCCTGCTTCCGGATCGAGGTCCATGCGGGAGAGGATCTGGTCGATCGCGTGCTCGCGCCGCCAGGCGAGGTCGTGCTCGTCGTCCGCGGCCGACGGCGGAGCGACGCCGTCGAGTCCCGTCGCCACCATGTCGCGGATCGTTCCGCCCACGCCCTGCGGCACCTCCTGCCGCAGCATCGCCACCTTCGTGCCGGGCGCCGCGATCATCTCGCCCGAGTCGGGCCGCAGGTCGCCCGCGATCAGTCGCATGAGCGTGGTCTTGCCCGCGCCGTTCCTGCCCAGCAGGCCGATCCGCTGGCCCGGCTCGACGTGGCACGACACGCCGTCGAGCAGCGGCGGCCCGCGAAACCGCACGCGAACGTCGCGGAGCGTGATCAGCGGCACGACTCACCCCCTGCAACCATCCGGCGAGGCTCGAACTGCAGGCAGTGCCAGTCGCCGCGGCGCGTCACGCAGGGCGCCGTGCCGAGTCTCGCCTCGTAGGCCGCCGTCACGGCCGGCAGGTCGGCGGCGAGCAGGCCGGAGAGGATCACCGCACCCGTGGGCCTTCCTGCGGAGTCGCACCGCACGGCCCGGCAGAGCGTCTCCGCATGGTGCAGCAGGACCGCGGCCACGATGTTGGCGACGACCACGTCGCAGGCCCCGGCGGTCACCGGCGCCACGTCCGCCACGGCGACGCGATCGCCCACGCGGTTGCGGGCGGCGTTGGTCCGGATCGCCTCGTGCACCCGCGGATCGATCTCCACGGCGTCGACGTGCCCCGCGCCGCGGACCGCCGCCGCGATCCCGAGGATCCCCGAGCCGCTGCCGAAGTCGAGCACCCGGTCGAGCCGGCCACCGCCGTCGGCCCAGGCCGCGATCGCCGCGAGACACAGCTGCGTGGTCTCGTGGAGCCCGGTCCCGAACCCGGCGCCGGGCTCGATGTAGATGGTGCTCGCCCCCGCGTGCTTCGCGTCGGCCAGCCCCTCGTCCCACGCCGGCCTCACGGTGCCGAAGCCCGGCACCTCGATCGGCGTGAAGCCCGCCCGCCAGCCGGCGTCGCCTGCGGCCGCTTCGATACGAACCCCTGTCACGCTGCAGCCCCGCACGTCGGCCAGCGTGGCCGCCGCGGCCCGCGCGGCCGACTCGTCGTCGAACCAGCACGAGATCGTCGCGCCGCCCACCTCGCGCACCCAGTCGCGGTCGGCCGGAGCCGCCGCCGCATCGAGCACCACCGCCGACTCCACGAGCCCATGGGCGGCCGCCTCGGTGGCATCGACCGTGCCCTCGGCGACGCCCGCGAGGCCGGCGTCGCCCCACCGGCCCCAGAGCCATTCGATCAGCGCCTCGCGATCGAGGAGCGTGCCGTCGGGCAGCGTCACGTCGCCGTGCAGCGTCAGGTCGAGCACCCAGGTGATCGAAGCGGCAGGATCGGAGTCGGGGGGCGGCGGGGCGGGCATCACCCCGCCATGATCGGGTCCGACAGGGCGAAAGGGGAAGCGGTCCCCTGGCCTGCCCCCGAAAGTCGGGAAACCGCGCTGGATTGCGGGGGATTCCGTTTTGCTTCGACCGGTCCGCGGCTCTATGCTCTCGCCCAGTCAGGGGGCTGACGCACCATCACCCGTCCCATGCGAGAACCGTTCATGCCGCGCCGCCCCCGTTCCGTCCGCGTCACGCGACCGCTTGGCTGCGAGTCGCTCGAGCCCCGCCGTGTCCTCAGCGGCACGTCGCCCGCCGGCGTCTGGACGATCCGTGGCGATGGCGACGCCGACGACGTGATCGTGGTGGACCGCGACCCGGCCGACGCCTCACGGCTGCGTGCCACGGTGAATGGCGAGGTGGTGGGCACGCGGCGGGAGTCGGGCGTGCAGCTGATCCGCGTGGTGAGCGGCGCCGGCGACGACACGATCAGCATCGACATCCCGGGCAACGGGCGGATCCGCACGCACATCGATTCCGGCCGGGGCGACGACACCGTCACCGGCGGCGACGGCGACGACACCATCGCCGGCGGTCCGGGGCAGGACACGCTCTCGGGCGGCCGGGGGCGAGACCGCATCTGGGGAGGCGAGGGCAGCGACTCGATCACCGGGGGCAGCGGCGGCGACCTCATCTCGGGTGGCAGCAGCTCCGACAGCATCGCCGGCGGCGACGGGCCCGACGTGCTCAACGGCGACGGCGGCCGCGACACGATCCGTGGAGGCCGCGGCCGCAACACGCTCGTGGGCGGCCGTGACCGCGATACCTTCTTCGGCACGGCCGGCGTCGATCGGGCGATGCTCGAGCGGGGCGAGCAGCTGATCGGCAACGAGTCGACCAACCCGCTCCGCGAGGTCGATGAAATCGGGTCGCTGAAGTCGTGGTACATCGACACGGCGATGCGCCGCTGGGGCGAGCAGCTCGGCCGATCGAGCCGGCATGGTCCGATGCCGTACGACGACGCCCTCACGCCGTCGTTCAGCACGGCACCCGGCGCCGTCGCCGACGCCACGACCACCACGGGCGACCACTCCGACACCAACACCCAGGTCGCGGGCGTTGATGAGGGCGACGTCGTCGAGACCGACGGCAGCCATCTCTTCGTCCTCGCAGGCGACGGCGTCGACATCCTCTCGGCGGTCCCCGCCGCCGGGCTCGCGCCGCTGGCCCACGTCTCGATCGCCGGCAGCGAGGCGGCCCTGCTCCTGCATGGCACCCGGCTCACCGTGATTTCGCGGATGGACGGGTTCGGCTCGTTCGCACGTGTCGCGGTGGGTGCGGTGATCGACGCGGGGTTTGGCATGGGCTCCGGTCCAAGGACCGCGGTCACCGTGCTCGACGTGTCCGACGCCGCGGCGCCGACGGTGCTCGAGCGGACCGAGATCGACGGCTGGTTCATCTCGGCCCGGGCGATCGGCGGTCGCGTGGTCGTGGTCACCGGCGACGGCATCGACATCCCCATGCCCGCCTTCATCGAGGACCAGCGGCCCACCGATCCGCCCGTGGTGCCATTCCGGCCCGACGTCACGCCGATGCCGGTTCTCATGGCTGCCGAAGAGGCCGATGCTTCTGCCCTGCCCGACACTGCCCCGCTCATCGACATGATCCCACCGCCGGGCTTCTGGTGGCCCGAGGGCACCTACGAAGACGCGGCCGCCTACCGCGCCCGCCTCGACGCCGCGTGGACGGCGGGCGTCCTGCCGCGGTTCACGGTGGACGACGGGCAGGGCGCGGTGGATGGCGGCACGCTCGCCGGTGCGGGCCGCACCTACCTTCCGGTCGATCCCGACTCCGGCGAGCTGCTCGCCGTGGTGACGTTCGAGGTCGGCGACGACGCCACGGGCCCGGAGAGCGTGACGAGCGTGGCGGGGGTGTCCGGCACGGTCTACGCCTCCACGTCATCGCTCTACGTCGGAGCCACGGCCTACGGCAACTGGTGGGATGCCGCCGACGAGGCGGTCACCACGAACGTCTACAAGTTCGACCTCGGCAGCGTCTCGGTGCCGCTGGTCTCGATGGGCGCCGTGCCGGGGCAGGTGCTCGACCAGTTCTCGCTCGACGAGCACGACGGCCTCCTCCGCGTGGCCACCACCCGCTGGTCTGCGGGCGAGGAAGGCTCGAGCAGCGGGGTTTACGTGCTCCGCGACCACGGCGGCAACCTCTCGATCGTCGGGGCCGTCGATCGCCTCGCCCCGGGCGAACGGATCTACTCGGCGCGGTTCGTGGGCGACCGCGCCTACGTCAGCACCTTCCGGCAGATCGATCCGTTCTTCGTGATCGACCTCTCGGAGCCGTCGGCGCCCCGCGTCGAGGGCGAGCTGAAGGTGCCGGGCTTCTCCTCCTACCTCCAACCGCTCGACGACACCCACGTGCTCGGCATCGGCCGCGACGTCGATCCCGACACGGGCCGCGTGCTCGGCGTGCAGGTGTCGCTGTTCGACGTCGCGAACCCGTCGGCCC
>CAIKWU010000189.1 GCA_903831155.1 uncultured Planctomycetaceae bacterium
GCCCACGATCATGCTCCTGCTCCTGGGGCTGTTTCTGGCCCTGCAGGCCATCCCCCTGCTCCTGAGGGACACCGGCAGCGGCCCCGGGTCCGGCAGGGAAAACTGAAGCTTTTTTCGCGATCCTGCGCCCTTTGCCGCAGAACCCTGCGGCGGGGAACGCGATGGCAAGGTATGCCGGCCCTCCGGCCCCGGGATGGACCGTCCCGGCACATTCGGCCGATTTGGCTCGCGGGTGCCATCCACACCGGACGGCCGGCGGTGCACCCACAACCGGGGCCAGGGGGCGATCGGGATGCGGTTGACCAGGGCGTGGCTGTTTCTGCTCGGCGTCGGTGCCGCTCTCGGCGCCGCATCCGGCCACGCCGCGGAGTCCCGTCGCACGGCGATCGTGATGGCGATCGAGTCGCAGCGAGACTCAGTCGTCAACATCCACGGCCAGAAGGTGGTCGGTGGCGAGGATGGGTCCGAGGGCGAGGCCCGACGGGTCAACGGCATGGGGACGGGCGTCGTGGTCGATCCCCGTGGGTATGCGGTGACCAACTTCCACGTCGTCGAGGGCGTCCGGCGGATCGAGGTCACGCTCGCGTCGGGCCGGACCGCGTCGGCCGAGCTCGTGTCGCACGATCCTCGCACCGACCTTGCGGTGATCAAGATCGCGACCGACGACTGCCTCCCGGTTGCGACCATCGGCACGTCCAGCGACCTGATGATCGGCGAGACGGTGCTCGCCCTCGGCAACGCCTATGGGTACGAGCACACCGTGACCCGGGGCATCGTCTCGGCGCTCCATCGCAACGTCGAGGTCAGCCGTACGCAGCGGTACGAGGATCTCATCCAGACCGACGCGAGCATCAACCCGGGCAACTCCGGCGGCCCGTTGCTCAACATCAACGGCGAGGTGATCGGGATCAACGTGGCGGTGCGGGCCGGGGCCCAGGGCATCGGCTTCGCGATTCCGATCGATCGGGTGCTCGACATCGCGTCGCGGCTGATGTCCGTTGAGCGGCTCGAGCAGACGTGGCACGGGCTCGTGGTTCGCGGCGGTGGCGGTGGCGGTGCCGTCGTCGAGGCGGTGCACCGTCGGAGCCCGGCCGAGACGGCGGGGGTGCTGCCCGGCGACCGGATCACGCGAATCGCCGACGTCAGCGTCGCACACCAGCTCGACGTTGAGCGGGCCATGATCGGCCGCAAACCCGGCGACAGCGTGGCCGTGACCGTCGTCCGCGCCGGGGCCGAGGAACAGCTCGACCTGCCACTCGCCGAGCTGCGCCGCGACATGGAGTCGCTCGACGACCGCTGCTGGGCGGAGTTTGGCCTGCGGTTGCAGCCGGTCGCGGCGTCGAAGGTGCAGAAGCTGCAGGCGCGGTACCGTGGCGGCATGCTCGTCACGTCCGTCCGCGAGGGTGGTCCGGGGGCCGAGCAGGGCATCCGCGAGGGCGACATCCTCGTCGGCCTTCACGTCTGGGAGACGATCGCCGCGGAGAACGTCTCCTACATCCTCGACAAGTCGATCGAGGAGCACCTCAACCCGATCAAGTTCTACGTGCTCCGCGGCCGTGAGACGCTCTTCGGCCACATCGTCTCCGACACGGTCCGCCGCTGACCCGGTGGCGGGCCGCCTGACGGTCCGCCGCCCCTCGCCTGCGGCCCATTCACCGGCGGTCGCGAATCGCGGATACTTCGGGGATGGAACTCGACTTCGTCGCCAGCCTGCTCTCCCGAATCCCCGCCGACCCGCGGCTCGAGGTTCCTCCGGGTGACGACGCGGCGGTGCTGCGGCCCCCGGCGGAGCGGCGGACGGTGGTGACGGTCGACATGCTGATGGAGGGCGTCGATTTCATCCTGGATGAGGCATGCGATCCCCGACTGGTGGGCCACAAGGCGCTCGCGGTGAATCTCAGCGACCTGGCGGCGATGGCGGCACGGCCGGAGGCGGCGGTGGTGGCCGTCGCCCTGCCGAGGCGGGGCGGCGACTCGCTCGGCCGCGGCCTCCTTGACGGCATCCTCGCGCTCGCGGCCGAACAGGGCATCACGCTCGCCGGCGGTGATACGAATGCCTGGGACGGCCCGCTCGTGATCTCGATCACCGCCGTCGGCAGCGTGCCGCCCGGACGGGCGTGGCGACGCGACGGCGCCCGGCCCGGCGATCTGCTCGTCGTCAGCGGCGCCTGCGGCGGCAGCCTGCTGGGGCGTCACCTCGCCGTGGTGCCACGGTGCCGTGAGGCGCTGGCCATCGCCGACCGCTTCCCGGTGCACGCCGCGATCGACGTCAGCGACGGGCTCTCCCTCGACCTCTCGCGGCTGATGCAGGCCAGCGGCACCGCGGCGGTGATCGATCTGGCAGCGATCCCGATCCACCCCGATGCCAATCGCATGGCCGGCATCCCGGGCGACGGCAGGAGTCCGCTCGATCACGCCCTCGCCGACGGGGAAGACTTCGAACTGCTGCTCGCGATGCCCGCGGCCGACGCCCGCCGGCTCGCGGTCGAGGCCGTCGACCTCGCCGGCACGCCATTCACGGTGATCGGCGAGGTGGTCGAGGGCGCGGGGATCCTCGCCCGGGCGGCGGACGGTTCGACCGCGGCGTTGGCACCGAGGGGCTACGAGCATGCCTTCACCGGCTGACTCGGCGGCGGCGACGGCCGACGTGTCGATCCGCGTGGCCGACGAGGCCGACCTCGTTCCGCTGGCGCGACGGCTCGTGGACCTGCTCCCGCGACCGGCCTTCGTGGCCCTGCACGGCGACCTCGGGGCTGGCAAGACGACGCTCGTGAAGGCATTGGCGGCCGCCGCCGGTCTTGATCCGAACGAGGTCGTGAGCCCCACCTTCGGGCTCGTCCTTGAGCACGTGGCCAAGGCCGCCACGCTGCTCCATGCCGACCTCTATCGCCTCACCGGCCCCGATGATCTTCACGAAGTGGGCTGGGAGGAGGCGCTCGCCAGGGCGACGTGGGCCTTCGTGGAGTGGCCCGAGCGGATCGCCCAGGCGCTGCCTGTCGACCGGCTCGACCTGACGATCGCGATCGATTCGCCGACATCGCGGACGCTGCGATTCATCGGCCACGGCACCGCCCACGCCGCCGCGGTCCGCCAGCTCCGCGACTGAGCTCGCGCACCGGAGCCACCAGGGAAGCCCGGGGCCGCCCAAGTCCCGGGCCCCTGACGCGTTACGTCCACCTCGGCGCCGTCAGAGCACGAGCTTTCGCACGGACTGGAACTGCGGGTGCGCTGCCGAGCGGCACCACTCGAACAGGATCGCCTCCGACGTCGTCGCTACGGCGCCCGCGGCCTCGAGCCGCCGTAGCGCGACATCGCGGTCGGTCGCGTGCCGCGACGAGATCGCGTCGACCGCGAGGAACACGGCATGGCCATCGGCCAGCAGGTCGAGCGCGGTCTGGGCCACGCAGACGTGCGTCTCGAGGCCGCAGAGCACGACCTGCCCCACGCCCTGCGGGATCGCCGTCGCAAAGGCCTCGGCCCCGCAGCAGCTGAACGACATCTTCTCGAGCGGCGGCGGCAGCAGCTCGGCGAGCGCGGGCACGGTGGGCCCCAGTCCCTTGCGATACTGCTCGGTGACCACCGTGGGCACCTCGAGAAGCCCGGCGGCCGTCGCGAGCCGGCGGCACCGCTCGACGACAAGCTCGCCGTCGAGCATCGCCGGCACGAGCCGTTCCTGAACGTCCACCACGCAGAGCATCGACGACGTGCGCGTGAGCCTCATCGTTTCGCCTCCGGGTTGCCGTGGTGAGATCAGGACGCCGGCACAGGGGGCGGAACCGCGACGTCGGCCACGGGGGCCGTCAGGTCGACGCGGTCGCTTCCTTGGTCGAGACCCCGGAGCCGGCCGATCTTCGCGGCCGCCGTCGGCTCGCCCGCCTGCTCATGGCCCGGGGCCGAACCGAACACGATCGTCCTGCCGTCCTTCGACACGAGTTCCCACGCCGTCGGCTCCCGGCCCGCGATTGGCCGGCACTCGACGAGCCCGATCCGGGCCCAGTCGGGCCCGAGCGCCGCCGCGACGGCCGCGGCCTGCTCCACCAGCGGGTCGCCCCACGGAAAGCCCACCGCGCCCCTCGGCCCCGAGGTGACTCCCGACACCTTCGGGTAGGCGGCCGCCGACTCAGCCGAGAAATCCTCGCTCGGGAGCACGACCCCGTCGGCGTCCACGGCCAGAAGCCCGCCGGGCACGCCGACCATCGCCACCGGCTCGCGGCACCGCACCCGCACGACCGCCGCGGCCGGATGCCGCACCTCCACCCCCACGACCTCGCGAACCCAGGGGTGCATGTCGAAGGCCCTCGCCAGCCGACGGACGATCTCGGGATCGTCGAGCGGCAGGCCGTCGGCGAGGCTCGCGTCGCGCAGGGCCTCCATCTTCAGGTCGGCACGGATCCACGGGGCCACGCCCTCCAGGACCACGGTGTCGGGATGCAGGACGAGGTCGGCGCCTCCGCGAATGCGGTCCCCGAGCCGGGACCACGCCATCCACGCGCCGCCGGCAAGCAGGGCCAGCACGAGGATCGCCCCCAGGCCCGCGCGATGCTCGTCTACGAATCGCGCCACGGCATTCGGCGGCGGCTCCGGTGGCGGCTGGTCGCGGCGGCGCGGGGGTGCGGACATACGCGCAGGCTCACCAGACCTCGATCTGGGGAGTCAGTTCGACGCCGAGCTTCTCCCGCACCCGCGACCGGACCGTCTCCACGAGCGTCCGCACGTCATCGCTCCCGCAGTGCGGACCGGCGACGACATAGTTGGCGTGCGCCTGGTAGATCGCGGCGTCGCCCACCCGCAGGTCGCGGGCTCCAGACTGCACGACGAGCGCCTCGGCCGTTCCGCCGAGCGGATCCTTGAACATCATTGCCACGGTCCGCGTGCCGACCGGCTGCGCCGAGCGGCCCACGATCCACTGCTTCTGCATCCGCTTCGTGAGCGCCGCCGCATCCTCCTCGTCGAGGTCGAGCCGGCAGCCGATGATCACGCAGTCGTCGAGGTTGCTCCACCGCGACTCGAATGCCAGTCGCGAGCGGTCGCGAATGTCGAGCGAGCCGTCGGGCAGCATGACCGTGACGTCGCCCACCCGCTCACCGAGGTCGCCGCCGTGGCCGCCGGCGTTGCCCACGAGGGCTCCGCCGACCGTGCCGGGAATGTCGACCAGCATCTCGATGCCGCTGAGCCCGGCCTGAACGGCCGCCGAAACGACGTGAACCAGCTTGGCTCCGGCGCCGGCGTGGATCGTCGGCCGCTGCACGTCGATCCCGCAGAAGGCGGGCGCCGAGAGCCGCACCACCATGCCCGGATAACCGGTGGACGGCACGAGCACGTTCGAGCCGCCGCCGATCACCCGCAGAGGAATCGCCCGCTCCCGGCACCGGGCCACGACCCGGCCCAGCGCCTCCACGTCGACCGGCTCGCAGAAGTAGGCCGCGTCTCCGCCGATCCCCAGCCACGAGTGGTGGGCCAGGGGCTCGTGGTTCGACACGGCGACGCCGAGATCGTCGAACGGGGTGACGGCACGCGGCGCTTCCGCCGCGGTGGTGGATCGGGATCGCTGGTTCATGGGAGCTGTGTCCTCGGGCGCCGGACGGCGAGAGGCCGATGATTGTGCCTCAGCCGGGCCGCGAGCGTCCATGCCGGCGGTTCGTCAGGCCGCCCGCCGCCCGGCGAACGGCTCGACAGCAGGGTGGGCGAGTTGCAGCCACCCATCGACCAGCATGGCCAGCATCCCGCCGCGCGGCCCGCGATCGCCCGGCCGGCCCGGCGGCCCGATCACCACCGCACAGTCGCCCTCTCGCAGCGAGCCGAGCGTCCGGTCGAGGCGGGCGTAGGCGGCGAGGTCGGTCGACCGCGGATCGTCGTCGGCGATCGACGCCGGCACGACGAGCAGATCGTCGACCCACCGGCCGATCCGGCCGGCGAAGCCCCGGCCTCCGAGCCGCGCCGCGACCGATCGCTCGACGGCCACGACGAGCCTGCCGCGGGTGAGCCTCCGCAGGCTGGCGAGCGTTGCCGACACGGCATGCATCGACGACGGCGAGTCGAGAAACACGGCGGCATCCTGGCCGCGATCGATCCGCTCCACCCGGCCGGGCACGCCGCCGGACGACTCGATGCCCCGGGCGATCCGCTCCAGCGACATGCCGTACCTCGCGCCGATGGCGGCGGCGAGCACCGCGTCGCGGACGAAGGGCACCGTCGGCGTGTCGGCGGCCACGGGCACCATCTGCCCGCCGACCGACAGCAGAAACGTCCGTCCCGAGAGGCTGCGATCCACGGCCACCGCCCGCACGCCGCATCGCTCGTGCAGGCCCGCGAGCAGACATTCCACCTCGCCGGTCGCCGCGGCAGCGAATCGCCGCGTCGTCCGCGGGTCGGCCCCCGACACGAGGCAGCCGCCGTCGCGGAGCGTTTCCATCACCCGCTCGAGAATGCGGCGGTAGGCACGCTGCGTGCCGTGCGCGTCGAGGTGTGCGGCGGCCGTGTTCGTCAGCACCACGGTGTCGCACACCACGCCCGTCAATGCGTGGGCCGCCAGCATCCGGCTCGACACCTCGACGATCGCGTGCGAGCACCCCGACGCCGCGAGCCTCGCCAGCCACGTGGCGAGAACGGTGGGCGAGGTGATGTCGTCATCGGAGGGCGTGGCGTCGTCCGGTCCGAGGCACCCGAGGCCGGAGAGCACGCCAACGCGATGGCCTGCCTCGGCAAGCACGGCCGCGGCGAGCCACGCCGTGGTCGTCTTGCCACTCGTGCCGGCGATGGCGATCACCCGCATCTCGCGGGACGGATTGCCGGCGAGGCCCTGGGCGATCGTCGCCAGCGCCCGGCCCGCATCGGGCACGATGCACAGCGGCAGCCCGTCGGTGGCGACCATCCGCTCCGCGACCACGGCCGCCGCACCGCGGGCGATCGCGACCGGCACCTGCTCGTGGCCGTCGCCCCGCCGCGTCATCCGGGCCACGAAGAGGTCGCCGGGCCGGCAACGGGCCGCATCGTCGGTGCAGCGATGGACCATCACGTCGGCACCGGCAATGCGCCTTCCTTCCGGCAGGATCGCCGACAGGAGGACACCCGACGCCGTCCCCCGCCCAACCCCACGACCCTTCTTTCGCTCGCGCATCGAGGCCTCCCTGCCACGGTGACGTGGGCCGCATTCGCGGCCCGCCAGAACGCTCGGCGGGTCCATCCATGGACGACGCCGGCGACGGATTGTCGGCAGGGGCGAAAACGGGTCAAGATCGTCTCCGCGCGGCAACTCCGGGGCGATGCCTGGTCTCCGCAGACAGCCCGCCTTGCCGCGCGGAAGCCTCCCGGACTACCGTCGAGGGCATCATGGCAGCCATCGACATCGTCTCCGACCGCCCATCGCCTCCGTCCGGAGCGTTGCTCTGGATCGGTGGGCACGAGCACGATGAGCTGCGGATAGCCCGGACGGCGGTTGGGCGGATGGCGGAGGTCCACGACGCCGCTTCAATCGCGGAGGCGATCGAGGCGACCGAGCCCGCCTTTCTCGACCGGTGCCCGGCGGTGATTCTCCTGGCCTCGCCCACACCCGTGTCATGGACCGCGGCGGGGTGCGCGGCCCTGTCGCGGCGGTGGCCGCTGTCGCCGCTCGTCTCGGTCGCGACCACGCTGGTCGAGGGACGGCGGCGGAGCGGCCCCGTGCTGGCCGGCATCGAGGAGGTGGCCTGGAACGAGCTCGCCGGCCGGCTCTCGTGGTGGCTTCACGACCGGCGGCGCGGCGTGCCGGGATCCCTCGGCCAGCCCGCCACGGCCCGTCGGGAGGAGCGGCTGCTCGAGGTCGCCCTGCGGGTGA
>CAIKWU010000190.1 GCA_903831155.1 uncultured Planctomycetaceae bacterium
AGCACGCCATGACGATCACCAGCCGTCGATTCTCGGTGCGGTTTCTCCGTGCCGCCGCGACCATCTCGCTCCTGTCGGGTATCGGCGGGATGGCTGGTCGCGGCGTATTGGCTGAGGACAGGGTCGATGTCGATCCGGTGGAGGATCCGGCCGAAGTGCAGCGACGCCAGCAGATCAAGCAGCAGGCCACGCACTGGGAGCAGCAGTTCACGAAAATGCTCTACGGCGACCTGGAACTGCTCCGAGCGGTGTGCGGCGACCTGCCGCGGGAGTCGCGGCGGGCGATCGCCACGTCGGGCGAGCAGGCGGCCCGGGATGCCGCACTGCAAATGGCCGAACTGCAGATGGGTGGCCGGCAGCGTCGAGCCGGCGAGGGCATCGTCATTCAGGGCGGCGCCGTCATCGTGAACGGGAAGGCCGTCATCAATCTGAATCCCTTCGCGCGGCCTGGCCGCCGTGCCGAGCCCAAGACCGATGCCGAAAAGAGCCCGGACAATCCGGTGACCATTCTTTCCGCGGCCCTGACCAAGAGCGTGGCGGAGCATGCTGGCAGCGAGCAAGCGAAAGCCTTTGCCGAACAACTCGCCCAACGGGATGACCGCCGCAAGGCGGCCATGATCCACGAGATCGTGGCTGTGCTGGATGGTGAGCTTGTCCTGACGGCCTCGCAGCGTGAGGAGATCGAACGATCGCTCCGTGAGCAGTGGAACGATTCGATGGCGATCACGCTGCAGGGCATTTACATGAACAATGGTCTTCGGGTGTTTCCCGGTTTGCCGGGGACTTGCGTCAGCCCTCACCTCACCAAGGCCCAGCGGCAGCGGTTCGTCCCCGAGCCCGATGCGAACAGACAGCAACGCGGGGGGTGGCAGCATCAGGCCTGGATGCAGACGGTGAACATGCTCAACAACGTGCAGCCCGCCGGCCGGGACCCATGGTGGTTTGAATGACAAGCGGAAGCATGATGACAGGCAGGGGCCTCTTCAGAATGGTGGCGACGCTGGCGCTCGTGACGGTGCCCGTGCCCGGCAGCCCGTCGCTCCGCGGCGAGGACGACACCGTGGTCGATGCCGCCGCGAAGCGGGCGCAGGAGCAGGGGCAGCAGCAACAGCAGATCGTGCTCGATCAGCAGATGAACGGCATGTTCTTTCAGGTCGAGGGGAATGCGGAAAAGTCGCGGCAGCAGTGCCTCGATAGGCTGCTGCTGCAGGTATCCGCCCTCGACGAAATCTGCGGGTTGAAGGCAGAGCAGCGGCGCAAGTGCGAGGCGGCGGCGAAGCTCGACGTGGCGCGGGCGATGGACGAGATCGAGGCGGTGCGGCAGCGGTACTCCGGCCGCACCGTCGATCTGCAGAACCCCGCCGGTCAGGCCGAGTGGCAGCGGTTTCATCAGGATGCGCAGGCGGTGCAGGCGAAGCTGCAGGATGCCGGCGGTGAAACGAGCCTGTTGCGCAAGGTGATCGCCGGGATTCTCGACGATGAGCAGCGGTCGGACTGGCGGCGGGAGTCGGACCTGCGAGCGCAGTATCAGTGGCGGGGCGTGGTCGAAGCCGGCATGGTGCAACTCGACGTCGCCCTCGGGCTCACCTCCGAGCAGAGCGAGGCGATCCGTGGACTGCTCCTGGAGAAGCCGCTGCGGATCAACCAGGCGAAGATCTGGATGCACGGCAACCATTTTCCGCCGTTCGTCTGCCGGTATGGCCTGGCGAAGCTCGACCAGGCGAAGCTCAAGGCCATCGTCAGCGATCGGCAGTGGAAAATGCTCGGCCAGTTCATCGAGCAGGGCAAGGGCATGAGCGAGCATCTCAAACAGCAGAAGATGATCCTGGAATGAAGGACTTCGAATGGCGGACATGAAAGGCGGCGCGTTGAACATGCACATCCCCACGGCATTCCGAATCGTGTGCCTGGCCGTCGCGGCCGCTTGCACATTCCCGGGAGCCGCGGCCGCGCAGATGCCCGGAGTCCGCTTCGGCGATCCGGTGCCCCGCGATGTCCGCGAACTCTACGAGGCCGGCTGCCGGTATCTGGCCAAGACGCAGGACCCGTCGGGCACCTGGAAGGACAGCCAGCAGGGGCCCGGTGTCACCGGCATGGCACTGATGGTGCTGCTGGCGTCGGGCGAAGATCCCAACTACGGCGTCTATTCGCTCCAGATCCGCCGGGCGCTCCGCAGCATCATTTCCTCGCAGGACAGAACCAGCGGCTTTTATGGCGGGAGTGGGCAGGGGAACGCCAGCATGTATCACCATGGCTTCGCGATGCTCGCCATCGCGGAGGCCTACGGCGTGGTGGACGACCGCACGCTCTGGACAGAGGAGGGAGGCAGCGGCAAGGGAATCTCTTTGGGGGAGTCGCTGGAATTGGCCGTGAAGCTCGCGGTCACCTCCGCCAAGAAGAACCCGTTCGGTGCCTGGCGGTATTCGCCCGATGCCACCGACCACGACACGTCGGTCAGCGGCGCCATCATGATGGGCCTCTTGGGGGCGCGGAATGCCGGCAT
>CAIKWU010000191.1 GCA_903831155.1 uncultured Planctomycetaceae bacterium
GACACGACCGATCCGTCATTCACCAACCAATACGCCTCCTACCCGGGCGGTGGCTATCAGTCGAGCACCTATGCGGTCGCGTACGGCGACGCCGCGGGCATCATCCTGCCGGTGCCGTCGAGCGTGGCGGGATTCCGGATCGCCAACACCACCTACGCCGCGCTCACGATGAAAAACGGCGACCAGTACGGGTTCTCGGCACCGCTGCCGCCGGGCGGCTGGTTCGCGACCACCGCAACCGGGCGGCTCGGGGCGACGACGACCGGATCGGCCACGTTCTACCTCGCCGATCTCCGCGGGGCCGCGCCTCCCGGCGTGCTCGCCGGCTGGTCGTGGTTCGACCTGTCGGCGCTCGGCCCGGTCGACCGGATCGAGTTCTCCTTCGACGGATCCGACACGAGCACCTTCGGCCTCAACACGCCGGCCTACTTCGCCCTCGACGACCTCACCGTGACGGCCGTGCCGGAGCCGACCGTCGCGGTCATCGCGGCGACGGTCGCGATCGCGGCGGTCGTCCGGCGGCGGAGGACGCGGGCGGATGCGTGAGCCGGCCCGCGATCCCGCCCGGAGCGCGGCCCTCGAGCACAACCGCCGGGCCTGGGATCGCCTCGCCGCCGCCGGCGTGCCCCTCACGCGGCCCGCCGCCGACCGGGCCTTCGCCGATCCCCGGCTGTGGCTCGGGTCGGCCGGGTCGGATGACCGAGCGTGGCTGCCCCCGCGGCTCGACGGCCTCGAGGTGCTCTGCCTCGCCGCGGGGGGCGGCAAGCACGGGCCGCTCTACGCCGCCGCCGGCGGGCGGGTGACGGTGCTCGACCTCTCGCCGGCGATGCTCGCCCTCGATCGGGCGGTGGCGCGTGAGCGGCGGATCGACCTCGCGATCGTCGAGGGCTCGATGGACGACCTCGGCATGTTCTCGCCGGGCCGGTTCGATCTCGTCATCCACCCCGTGAGCACCTGCTACCTGCCCGACGTGGCCGCGGTGTTTCGCGAGGTGGCCCGGGTGACGCGGCCGGGCGGCCTCTACATCAGCCAGCACAAGTCGCCGGCGAGCCTCCAGGCGGGGCTCCTGCCGAACGACCGCGGCCGCTACGAACTCGAGCATCCCCAGCGGGCCGGCGAGCCGCTGCCCGACGCCCCGCCGTCGCGGCTCCGGGAGGCGGGCTGCCGCGAGCACGTGCACTCCCTCGAAGCACTCTTCGGCGGCATCTGCCGCGCCGGCTTCGCGATCGAGGACGTCGCCGAACCCGACCACGCGCGGCCCGCGGCGGCGGTCGGCGACACGGCCCACCGGGCGGCCTACCTGCCGCCCTAACTCCGCGTTCTCGCCCGCCGCGGCGGGCCGCGATCGGCGACGGGCCTCGTGGTGGTAGACTCGGACACATCATGATCTGCCTGAACATCCACCTCACCGCCAAGGACGAGGCCGACGTCCCGCGGCTTCGCGAGCTGCTCGTCGCGGCGATGCGGAAGAGCCGTGCGGAGCCCGGCTGCCTGCGGTTCGACGTCTACCACTCGAGCGTGGAGCCGCGGCGGTTCACGCTCGTCGAGCACTGGGCCGATCAGGCCGCGATCGACGCCCATCGCCTGGCGGAGGCCTATACCACGATCTACAAGCCGCAGGTCA
>CAIKWU010000192.1 GCA_903831155.1 uncultured Planctomycetaceae bacterium
CAGTTGCCACCCTGACCACGCTCGGATCGCTCGCGGCGTTCGGCATCGATCCCGTCGCCAAGCCGGGAGGCGTCGTGCTCGCCCTCGTGATGGGCATCGCGCTCACCTCGCTCGTCTGGCAGTCGCTGCTCGTCGGATCGTCGCCGGTCGCCATCGGGGGCATCATGGCCGCGCTCGGCGTGAGCCTCGCCTACGCGGCCGCCTATGTCGGGATCGATCGGCTGCTCGAGTCGTCCGCGGTGGCTCACGTCGCCGGCCCGGCGTCCACGCTCGACGTCGTGGTGGCTGCGATCGTCGTCATCGGCTTCATCGGGGTGTTCGTGATCCAGGCGGCCGGGATGACGCTGGCCCGCCTGCCGCTCGTCCAAAGCCTCTACGTGCATGCGTCCAACGGCCTGTACTGCGACATCCCCGCCCGCCGGATCACGGCCCGCGTCTGGGGCCTGACCACGCCCGTGCCGTGAGCGCGAGCCGTCCCTGGCTCACGCCCCTCGATCCCATCCCGTTCCCATCCCGCCCGGCAAATCCGAGGAGAGTTCCCATGGCCGTTGCCTCGACGATCATCGCCCCTGGCCCAGGCAGCCGCTCGGCTGCTCTGCCGTCTCACATCGACCGCGTCACGTCAGCCATCGCCGACATCCGCAGCCTCGTGCCGCCCGTCTGGCCGTTGCAGGACTACGTGGCCGTGAATCCGTTCCAGGGCCTCGCGAACCTGCGGTTCCTCGACGCCCGCAGCCTGCTTCGGGATGTCCGCGACTGCGACACGCTGCCGCCGGCGACCCGCTTCGTGAGCCTCTTCGTCCGGGGCGACATCAGCTCGGCCGACGTCGAGCAGGCCCTGCAGCAGTGCCGGGAGGAGTATCCCGAGCACTACATGGGACTCTCGGCGCACGAGATCAATCGATCGCTGCACGACGCGGCCACCATGCCGGCCGCCGAGGAGCGGCGCTACCGCACCGTCGCCGAGGAGGTCGATCGCCGGCTCGGCAGCAGCTGGACGAGCCACATCGTCACCGACATCTCGCGGCAGTGCGCCGCCCACTACGACCGCGGCCAGGCGGCCTGGCCCAGCCCGTGGAAGCACCTGCCCCTCTACGAGGCCTGGCGGGAAGCAAGCCGCGTGAGCCGGCGGATGGACCTGCTCGGCATCCGGGGATTCCGCTCGTTCGTCGCCAGCCTGCCGACCGACCCCGAAGAGGCGGTGGCGTCGCTGCTCGTGCAACTGGCGATCCCGGAAGACCACTGGCGGAAGTTCATGCTCGCCGAGCTCTTCTCGGTGGCCGGCTGGGCGGCCTTCCTCCGCTACCGGCTCTGGCTGGCCGAGTCGGCCGATGGCGGCACGCTCGACGAGCACCTCGTGGGCCTGCTGGCGATGCGGCTCGCCTACGACGCGGCCCTCGCCGAGACTTGTCCCGACGCCGTGGCCGACACGCGGTCGCTCTGCCCGGTCGGCGCCTCGGCCGCCGAGCCGATGCCGTCGAAGAGCGTGCTGGCCCGGTATCTGTTCCAGGTGGCGGCCGAGGTGGCCTACCGGAGGCGACTCTGCCACTCGATCGCCGATCGGCCGGCTGAAGCGATCCCGACAGCCACGGCCCGCAAGACGCTGCAGATGGTGTTCTGCATCGACGTGCGGTCGGAGGTGTATCGACGGCACCTCGAGGCGGCGAGCCCTGCCGTGGAAACCTACGGGTTCGCGGGCTTCTTCGGGATGCCGCTCGAGTTCGTGCCGCTCGGCGAGACGCACGGCAAGGCCCAGTGCCCGGTGCTCCTCAAGCCCGTCTTCCGGGCCCACGAGCGGCTGGCCATGGTCGACACGCGGCGTGAAGAGCGGGCAGTGGCGACGCGGCGCACGATCCGTCTCGGCCGCAAGGCCTGGAAGTCGTTCCAGACGTCGGCCACGTCGTGCTTCTCGTTCGTGGAATCGCTGGGGCTGGCCTACCTCCCGAAGCTCGTCGGCGATGCCTGGGGCCTGACGCGGCCGGTGGCCCCGGCAGATCACGACGGCGTCCGCACCTCCGGGAAGGCCGCGGTCGGGCCCGCCCTCGACGTGATCGGCCCCGACGCGGTGCCGCTCGACCGGCGCGTCGATCTGGCCGCGGGAATGCTCCGCAACCTCGGGCTCGTCGAGGGCTTCGCCCGGATCGTGGCCATCTGCGGGCATGCGTCCGACGTGGTCAACAACCCGTACCGTGCCGGGCTCGACTGCGGGGCGTGCGGCGGCCACTCGGGCGAGCCGAATGCCCGCGTGGCAGCGGCGCTGCTGAACGATCCGCTCGTGCGGGCCGGCTTGGCGTCGCGCGGCATCTCCATACCGGCCGACACCTGGTTCGTGGCGGCGGTGCACGTGACCACCACCGACGAGATCCGCTTTCCCGACGGGGCCACGGCACCTGCCGGCCATGCCGTCGAGTTCGCGCAGGTTCGCGAGTGGCTCTCGCGAGCGACAGACGCCACGCGGCGAGAGCGGTCGGCCTCGCTCGTGGGCAGCCCCGATCCCACCGCCGGCGCCGCCGCGATCACGGCCGACATCCTGCGGCGGAGCCGCGACTGGGCCGAGGTCCGGCCGGAGTGGGGCCTCGCCAACAACGCCGCGTTCGTGATCGCCCCGCGATCGCGGACGGCGGGGCTGCCGCTCGACGGCCGCACGTTCCTCCACAGCTACGAGCACGCCAGGGATCCCGACCTCAAGGTGCTCGAGCTGATCCTCACCGCGCCGATGGTGGTGACGAGCTGGATCAACCTCCAGTACTACGCGTCGGCGGTGGACAACCGGGCGTTCGGCAGCGGCAACAAGCTGATCCACAACGTCACCGGCCAGCTGGGGGTGTTGCTTGGCAACGGCGGCGACCTGATGACGGGCCTGCCCCTGCAGTCGGTGTCGGACGGCGTGGAGTTGCGGCACGAGCCGCTGCGGCTGCTGGTGCTGGTGGAGGCGCCTCGTTCGGCGGTGCAGACGATTCTCGACCGGCATCCCGGTGTCCGCGATCTCGTAAGCCACGGCTGGCTCACGCTCATGGTCCACGACGGCGACGCCTTCCACCGCTGGACGGCCGCCGACCGCTGGCAGCAGGAGCGACCGTGGGCGGCGGTGAGGTGAATCCCAGGGCTCACGCGGGCACCCGGCTCCGCACAAGCCGACCGGCCGTAAGGCCGCGGGCGCACTCCGGTGGATCACCAGACGGTGACGAGCTTTTCCCAGAGCGTCCAAAGGCCGACCGTCACAAGGCCGGTGATCGATGCGGTCAGAAGAACGTCCCACGCCCGTGACGGGGCGAGGCGGGGGTCCGTCTGCCGCCAGCGGAAGAACGCCACGGCCACGCCGAGCGCCGGGAGCATCACCGACTGGGCGATGCCGCTGGCGAGCACCATGGCCACCGGCTGGCGAACGAGGACGGCGAGCATCGCCGCAACGACCACCCAGGCCACGGAGATTCGCCGCGACCATGCGGCCCGGGACCGCTCGTCGGCCGGCAGCAGGCCCGCGAGAATGAGCCCGTCGGCCACCATCCGGGCGTTGCCGGCGGCGGCCACGAAGAGCGTGGAGTAGAGCACCGCAAAGGCCCCCACGAGAAAGGCCCCGCCGGCCCACGAGCCGAACACCGGCGCATACATCGCCCCGAGCGTACGGACCATCTCTCCGCCTGCCGGCACGAGCCCGAGCCGGCCGAGCGTGGCGGCCCCCAGGAGATAGAAGCAGACGGTCACGAGCGTGTAGACGAGCATCGAGGCCCAGGCGTCGAGCTGCATGACGCGGAGCCAGCCGCGGGCCCGCCGGGCCCAGGCCGGCGAGTCGTCGCGAGGCCCCACCGCGGCGCCGTAGCCCTTCTCGAGGCACCAGTAGGGATAGATCATCAACTCGCTCGCCCCCACGCCGATGATCCCGAAGGTGGCCAGAGCCGTCACGAGCGGCGACCGCCCATCCGTCGCCGGAGGCAGCGCGGGCACGAGGCCACCCACGAGCTCACGGCCGGAGACGGCCCAGGCGGGATCGATCTGGAGCAGCACGAGGGCGAGCAGCGTGACGAGCGTGAAGGTGCCCACGAGGGCGAGCGACACGAGCTCGATGAGCCGGTAGTGGCCGAGGGCGAGCAGGCCGGCCGTGACGCCGCCAGTGATCAGGCTCCAGGCGACTTCGTCGGCCGGGGCGGGAAGGGCCGCGGCGGCGGTGCGGGTGGCGGCGAGTTTCGCGGCGAGCGAGTCGGCCGTGGCATCATCGTCTGATCGGCGGGCGGTGGCCTCGGCCACCAGGAGTGCGGCCGCCTCATCGTGGGCGGCGTTCCAGGACCGGCCGGCGGCGGTGAGGGGCAGGCCGGCCGCGAGCGTCTGGGCGACCCCGGCAACGATCCCGCCCTGCTGCACGACGATCAGCGCAGTCATCACGGCCCATGCCCAGTAGATCCACCCCCTCCCCGCGAACCGCGGCCCCGGCACGCGATCAAAGGCATCGAGCGACGTGCGGCCCCACGTGAGCGTGGTGCGGCCGATCTCCACCTGCGCCGCCACCTTGATCACGCAGCCGAGCAGGATGAGCCAGAGCAGCGTGAATCCCGCCTGGGCCCCGGTGGTGGTGGTGGCGATCAGTTCGCCGCTGCCCACGATGGAACTCGCGAGCACGATGCCCGGCCCCAGGTGGGCGAGCGACTCGCGCAGCGTCCGCGGCGGTTCGGTCGTGGCAGGACGTGCAGGCATGGAGCACCGCCCCAGAGTGTCGCCGGCGCCCGGAGCCGTGTCGACCTCCGAGCGGCGTGCGGGCCGTCACAGGGCGACCATCACAGGCAGCTGCCGCCGCCGGGGAGCCGCTTCCGGAGGAAGTTCGCCCGTTTCTCGAGGGGCAGGGCGAGCCGGCGGCGGATGAGATCGTCGAGTTGCCGATCGCTCTCGCGCGCGAGCGCCGCGAGCGCAGCTTTCCGGGTCTGCGTGCGTGCCGCCATCGAAGCCCCGCGTCGCCTCGCCATGCTCATTTCCTCCCCTGCTGCCGGCGTGGACCGCGCCGTGCCCCGCCCTGAGCCCGCCCCGTGCCGTCGATCTGCTCGCGAGTTCGCTCGAGGATCGGCAGCACGGCCACGTCCCGATCGCGGCCGGCGGCTTTCTTGCTCGCGATGATGTCGTCGAGCGGCGCGATCAAGAGTGAAACGCCACCCAGCTCGTGCACCGAGGAGCGGTCGCGGAGCCCCGGAGCCCCGTGCAGCGCGGCCGCAGCATTGCCGATGAGCACCGCCTCCAGCCGCTGCTTCCGCAGGGCGATCAGGAGCGTCGACAACAGGGGGACAGCGTTCATTGGCGACAAGCGACGGAACGTCAGGTTGCCTGCAGGGTTTCGATGCTGTTGACGTGGATCAGGGCTACCTGCACGGTGCGGTCCTCTTCTGGATGGCCGATGATCACCTTCGTCTTGAGAACGAGCACGCATTCCGGATGTCGCACCTCATGCGTCTCCCCATTCGAGAGGCGGATGACGAACGGCTCGAAGGGCTGACGGCGGGTGTATTCGCGGACCGTGTCGGCATTCATGTCAGTTGCCCTCCGGAAAACCATGCGACCGTTCGTCTATACACTTGTGCATCATACCGACCGAGCCGGGGCACGACAATCGTCTGCGGGTAAACTGCGTGCATGTCATCCCGCCTCCGCATGCTCGCCGCGGCCCTCGTGGCCGCGTGCTCGATCCCGGCCGCCGCAACCGGCGTGTTCCGCGCCATCGACGAGGCGTCGCTGCGAATCGTCCAACGGGGCTCGCTGTCGCTCCCACGCGGGTTCACGGGGCCGGGAGGTGCCGAAGTGCCGCTCACCGGCCTCAGTGGCATCACCCGGCTCGACGACGACCGCTACGCCGCCGTGCTCGACAACAGCGACGTCGTGGTGCTCTTCCGGCTCTCGATCGACGACGAGGGCGTGCCGGTCGACGCCTCCGACTTCCGGCTCCTCACGCTCGACGAACGGCACGACCACGAGGACCTCTGCCCCTGCCCGCCGCTGCTCGCACAGCGGCTCTCAGGGCGAGGCGTTGGCGACGACGAAGCCCTTCGCGGCGACTGCCTCCTCGTCTGCGAGGAGGACACCCCGGCGGTCAGGGGCGTGTCGCTCGCTGACGGAGCGACCCTCGGCATGCTTCCGCTGCCGGGCCCGCTGCGTGCGCCGCAACACAATCGCGGCCTCGAATCGCTCGCGGTCGATCCCGACGGCCGCCACGTCTGGACGACCACGGAGGAGGGCATTCCTGCCGACGGCCCGCCGCCGAGCGACACGGCAGGCACCGTGGTGCGGATCGCGAGGCTCGCCATCGGAGACGACGGCACGATCGACGAGTCCGACACCCGGCA
Source organism: uncultured Planctomycetaceae bacterium (assembly GCA_903831155.1). GTDB lineage: Bacteria > Planctomycetota > Planctomycetia > Pirellulales > UBA1268 > QWPN01. The sequence goes on from CAIKWU010000192.1 coordinate 6,321, forward strand.
GTTCGGCTATCCGGCCGATCAGCCGCACGGCTTCGTCCGCGTGTTCGCCGGCGTGCCGCTGTCGGGCGTCACGGCGATCGCGGCCCTCGGCACGGGACGGCTCCTCGTGCTCGAGCGGTCGGGCTGCCCGGGCCTGCCGCCTTTCGAGGCCCGGATCTACCTCGTCGACACCGCCGCGGCGAGCGACGTTTCGGACGTGGAGAAGGACCTGGCCGCCCGACGAGACCGGCTGCTGACGAAGCGGCTGCTCTGGAAGGAGCAGACGGGGAGCAATCTCGAGGGGCTGTGCCTCGGGCCCGAACTGCCCGGGGGAGGCCGATCGCTCCTGGCCGTCTCCGATAACGGCGGCCTCGGCACGCCGACCCAGCTCGTGGGCCTCGTGCTCGACGAACAGGATCGCGATGCCCGTACGCCCTTCGCGGTGGGCATGGGCCTCGTGGCCTGCGCCGTCGTCATCGCGCGAGGCGGCCGCAGGCCCCGATGAGCGCTGCCTTCAGCCGCTGCGAGCCCAGGCCACCATCTCGGCGAGCCCGTCACGGGTGGTCTGCGGGTGCCGGAACCCTGCAGCGATAAGCCTGTCGCAGGGGAAGACGGTCGTCTCGCGGATCGCCCGGAGGCGGGCCGTCGTGAGCGGAAAAGAGCGGCCCGTCAGCGACTCGACCACGTCGCCTACCGGCGCGAGAAGCGCCGCCGCCACCGCGGGAATCCGCCGCGGCGGCCTCGCCCCACCGAGGTCGGCGATCGTGGCGGCGAGGCCGGCGAGCGTGGGCGTCTCCGCATCCGACACCGTGTAGACCTCGCACCCGGGCCGAGCCGATGCGAGGGCGAACTCGATCGCCGCGGCGAGATTCGTCCGCGAGACGATCGATTTCCGCGTGTCACCCGCGCCGATCAGGCACGGCTTCCCGCGGAGGATCTGGCGGACGAACGCCGCGAGGTTGGCCTCGTTGCCCGGGCCGTAGACCGGCGC
>CAIKWU010000193.1 GCA_903831155.1 uncultured Planctomycetaceae bacterium
GGGATTCGCCGGCGCGACAGCGGCCCATCCCTGGCCCCCGCGTGCTTTGGCCGGCGTCCAGCCGGCCGGTAAGCCGCCGAAGGCCCGGAGGGATTCGCCGGCGCGACAGCGGCTGGGCCTGTTTCGTGGGCCGCCGCCCGTCGGAAGCATGCTCGCCGCCGGGGGGATTTGTGAGTTCGCTTCCCAAGCGGCACAGAGCAGGCACCGCGTTGCACAAATCTCCCCGGCGTCTGCGCGTGCCTCCGACGGGCTGCTCCTCCGAGACGGGGATCGCATGCCCGGAAGCGTCACCGAGTGAGCCGAGGCCACGATGGCCGAGGTGAACGTCCGGCGACGGAGCACGGGCAGCCCCGACGCCCGGAGTTTGCCGGGTTTTTGCCGGGGGAATCGGCATGGGCGGGGGCAGCCCGGCTTCGCTAGTCTCTGGGGAGCCCCCCGTCACGGAGATGCTCGTCATGCGCGTCCTGCTCGCGTCCCTGCTCTGCCTCGCTGCCGCCGCGACCTGCGTCGCGCAGGCTCCCGCCAAGGTGCCGCTCGTGTTCGCGGCCTACGCCACCGAGCTTGCCGAGCCGTGGAACCAGGTGATCCACACCGCCCTGCAGGATGCGGAGAAGACCGGGCGGATCACCTACGCCTGGCAGGACAAACTCGCCTCGCCCGAGGCGATGACGTCGGCGATCAACTCCGCCCTCGTCCGGCGGCCCGACGTGGTCGTGGCCGACGGGGTGGAGTCGCTCGACGCCATCAAGGCGGTCGCCGCGGCGAATCCCGGCATCGCTTTCCTCGTCGGCACGTCGCAGCCGCCGGTGGCACCCAACGTCTCGGTGTTCGACAGCAACCTCTCCGAGCCGGCCTATCTCTGCGGCATCGCCGCCGGCCGGCTGACGAAGTCCGGGGTCGTCGGCGTGGTCGCCGGCAAGAGCGACATCCAGGTCCATCGCGCGATCAACGCCTACGCCCAGGGTGTCAAGGACGCCAATCCGGCGGCGCGGGTGAAGGTGACGTTCATCGAATCGTGGTACGACCCGCCGAAGGCGAGGCAGGCGGCTCTCGACCAGATTGCCGCCGGCGCCGACCTGATCTGGGCCGAGCGAGAGGGGGCGATCGCCGGCTGCCGCGAGAAGGGAGTCCTCGCGTTCGGCAACCTCGTCGATCAGACTGCCGAAGGACCCGACACCGTGCTGACCGGCCCGGTCTGGAGCATGGCCCCGCTCATCGACCACGTCACGAAGCTCGCCGCCGCCGGCATGGTGCGGAGCGAGAACTACCTCGACTTCTCGTCGCTCGCCCGCGGCGGAGCCGTGCTGGCTCCGTGGCACGGCTGGAACGGCAAGCTCCCTCCCGACGTTCTGGAACTCGTCCGCGAGAAGCAGAACGCGATCAAGGTCGGGGCGATCGCCATCGCACCGCGAGCCGACCGTCCCGTCAGCGAGTAGCCGCCGGCGCGGCGGGAACCCCGGCAGCCGCCCGCGCTACGGCGTCGGGCGATCCAGGAATCGCCGGATCGTGTCCAGATACGCCCGATCCAGCGACAGGTCGTTGTGGCCCGCGGCCGGGAACCACACCTCCTCCGCCACGCCCTCCCGGAACGCGGCCAGCAGCCGGCGGGTGTGGCTCGCCGGCACGACCTCGTCGGCCCCCGCTGCGACCACGAGCGTCGGCGCGGTCACCCGGGGCGCGTCCTTCACCGACTCGAACCTGTCGGCCAGCAGCAGCCGCACCGGCAGGATCGGAAACAGCCGTCGGGCCATGTCGAGGATGCTGTCGAACGGCGTCACCAGCACGAGCCTGCCGACGGGCCTGGTGGCGGCAAGGCGGACGGCCATGGCCGATCCGAGGCTGCGGCCGACGACGTCGATCCGGGAGTGGGTGCGGGCGACGTGGTCGAACACGGCCGCCGCGTCGGCCTGCAGCGCCTGCTCGGAGGGACCGCCGCTGCTGCCGCCATAGCCCCGGTAGTGCGGTGCATAGATCGCTCGGTCGGGAAACGAGGCCGCCAGCTCTGGCAGGGTCCACGACACGTCCTCGGCGTTGCCGCCGAAGTAGAGGATCGCCCGCGGGCCGTCGAGGGGACGAGTCGAGATCTGCAGCGTGGCGCCGGGCACGTCGAGCGTGGCCCTCGGTGCCGGCCCGGACGCCGGCACCGGGTGAAAGAGCAGCGACCGTTGGAACGCGAACAGCACGCCGCAGACGCCGGCGTAAAACGCGACGACGATCCGAGTGATGCCCACGGCGGCCCGCCGCATGGCGGGCTGGCCACCACGCGTCCCGGCGTCGGGACGGCTATCTGGCACGGCTGGCCGTGCGGACGAGGGCCCGTGCGGCTTCTTCCGCCTTGATCTTGGCCTCGATCGCCTCGTCGCCCGTTGCCCGCGTGCCCGAGATCTTCTCGAGTTCGGCACGGGCGGCAGCCGCATCCACCTTGTCCGCCGGCACGGCCCGCTGGGTGATCACCGTCACCGAATCATGGGCGACCTCCACAAAGCCCCCCTCGACGAACAGCCGGCGGACGGCGTCGGCCGGGCCGCCCTGCTCGCCCACGATCCGCACCTCACCGGCGCCGAGTCGGCCGATGAAGGGCGAATGACCGTGCCCGACGCCCCGGAGGCCGTCGAACAGCGGGAGCGTAACCGACCGGGCCTTCGTATCGAGGCTCGTCTGCTCGGGCGTGACGATCACGCACCGCACCGCACCGCTCTGCTTCGTGTCTGCCATGGTCGTGGTGTCTTTCGGGGGTCGCGGCGCGATCAGGCCTTCGCGGCCATCTTCTTGGCCTGCTCCTCGGCCTGCTCGATCGGGCCGACGTACATGAACGCCTGCTCGGGCAGGTGGTCCCACTTGCCGTCGGCGATCTCCTCGAAGGAGCGGATCGTGTCGTCGAGGCTGGTGATCTCGCCCGGCTTGCCGGTGAACACCTCGGCCACGAGGAACGGCTGCGAGAGGAACCGCTCCATGCGGCGGGCCCGGTGCACGACGAGCTTGTCCTCTTCGGAGAGCTCGTCGACGCCGAGGATCGCGATGATGTCCTGCAGCTCGCGATACCGCTGGAGGGTCCGCTGCACACGGCGGGCGATCTTGTAGTGCCGCTCGCCCACGTACTGCGGGTCGAGGATGCGGCTCGACGAGGCGAGCGGATCGACGGCGGGGTAGATGCCCTTCTCCGAGATCGACCGCTCCAGGTAGAGGAA
>CAIKWU010000194.1 GCA_903831155.1 uncultured Planctomycetaceae bacterium
ACGTCGAGGTGCTCGAACGCGACACCTTCGCCGCCTATCCCGACATGGACGCCGGCCCCACGAAGGCCTGGCTGATCCGCCACGGCGGCGAGCCGGAGTGGCGCTGGCTGCTCGACTACGCCTTCGCCACGCGCCCGGCCGAGGAACTCTACGACCTGCGGGCCGACCCCGACCAGGTGCGGAACGTGGCCGCCGATCCGGCCCACGCGGCGGCCCGCGCCGCGCTCGCCGCCCGTCTCGACGCGGTGCTCGGCGAGGCCGGCGATCCCCGCGTCGCGGCCGAGCCGCCCTTCGAACGGCCCCCGTTCACCGACGTCGAGAAGCGGGGCAAGCCCTGACGATCGCGCCGGCCCTGCGGGCCGTTGTCGAGTTGCATTCGCCGGGCCGCCGATCAATCTGGGGCCGGTCACGATCGCCCCGGTGCGGCTGGGACCGCCCGCACCCCGACACTCCGGCTCTGCCATGCGGACAGCATTCGTCACCGGCGGCACCGGCTTCATCGGCCGGCATCTCGTCGAGGCCCTGCTCGCCCGCGGCGTCGAGGTCCGCTGCCTCGTGCGGTCGCCGAGCCGCGCCGACCACCTCCGCCGCGACGGAGTCCGCCTCGTCGCCGGCTCGCTTGCCGACGTGCCTGCATGGCAGGGCGAACTCGCGGGTTGCGACACCGTGTTCAACGTGGGTGGGCTCGTGGCCGCCTGCCGCCGCGACGACCTCTTCGCCATCAACGGGCGGGCGGCAGGAGCACTCGCCGATGCATGCGCGGCGGTCGACACACCCCCGACGCTGATCCACGTCTCGTCGCTCGCCGGGGCGGGGCCGCCACCGCGCGGCAAGGCGATCCGCGACGAGTCGGACCCGTTCGCTCCCGTCTCCGACTACGGCGCCAGCAAGCTTCTCGGTGACGGCGAACTGCGTTGGCGGGCCGACCGGCTCCCGATCACGAGCATCCAGCCGGGCATCGTCTTCGGGCCGCACGACTCAGGCGTGCTCACGCTCTACCGGATGATCCACGCCGGCCGGCTCCACCTGCCGATGGGCTTCCGCCCGGTGCCAGTGTCGCTGATCCACGTCACCGACCTCGTGGCCCTCGTCCTCGCCGCAGTCGCCGATGGCGAGCGAATGGCCCCCGCCAACGGCCATGCCTCGAGCGGCGTCTACCACGCCTGCGATGATCGCGAGCATCCGAGCTACGGCGAGTTCGGCCGCCGGATCGCCGGGTCGATCGGCCGCTGGGTGTTCGTGCTCCCCGTGGCCACCCCGGTCGCGTGGCCGATCGTCACGATCGCATCAGCCTGCTCGAACCTCGCCGGCAGGCCGAGCCTCGTCTCGCCCGACAAGCTCCGCGAGGCCACGGCCCGGAGTTGGGCTGCCTCGGCCGCCAAGGCCCGCTCGCATCTCGGCTTCACCCCCGGAGCGAGCATCGACGAGCGACTCCGCGAGACGGGCGACTGGTTCCTGGCCAACGGCCTGCTGTAGGCTGCTGCCGGCCGTTCGCCATCGTCCCGGAGGTTCCCATGCCCGACGCTCACCCGTTCGGTTCCCCGCTCACCCGCCGCCGCTTCGCCGCCGGCCTCGCCGCGGCCACGGTCGCCACCCCCACCGTCGCACGAGCCCATCGCCTCGCCGCCGACGAGACCATCATCGGCGAGGGCGACCACCGCTACCGCGTGGTGCATCACTTTCCCCAGCTCCCGAACCGCTTCACCTGGCAGACCACCCACGGCGTGGCCCTCGACGAGGCGGGCAATCTCTACGTGATCCACGAGGGCACGGCGGGCAAGAAGGACCACCCATCGATCTTCGTGTTCGATCCCGACGGGAAGTTCGTCCGCGCCTTCGGCAGCGAGTTCCAGGGGGGCGGTCACGGCATCGAGGTCCGCAGGGAGGGGAGCGAGGAGTTTCTCTACGTCTGCGGCTACCAAGACGTGAAGTGCTTCGCGAAGCTCACGCCCAAGGGCGAGATCGTCTGGTTCCGCAAGGCACCGATGGAGGCCGGCTGCTACGCACCGGGCGAGGATGTCTCCACGAAGAAGAACTGGTCGCGCAAGGGCTTCCTGCCCACCAACTTCGCCTTCCTCGACGACGGCGGCTTCCTCCTCGCCGACGGCTACGGCTCGTTTCGCATCCACCGCTACGACAAGGACGCGAAGTGGCTCTCGTCGTTCGGCGGCGATGGCAAGGGTGAGGGCACGTTCAACACGCCCCACGGCATCTGGATCGACCGCCGGCCCGCCGCCGACGGCACCGCCCGCGAGCCGACGATCGTGGTCTGCGACCGCGCCCACCACACGATCCAGCGGTTCGCGCTCGACGGCACCTATCGCGAGACGATCACCGGCTTCGGCCTGCCCGCCAACCTCGACACGCTCGGCGGCCTGATGCTGGTGCCGGAGTTGAAGGCCTGCGTCACGATCCTCGGCCCCGACGACAAGCCCGTGGTGCGGCTCGGCCGCGCGGTCGAGCGGCTCGACGAGATCAAGAATCTGCGGACGCAGCCCGACAAGTGGATCGACGGCCAGTTTGTCCATCCCCACGACGCCTGCTTCGCCCCCAACGGCGACATCCTCGTGGCCGAATGGGTGTCGACCGGCCGCATCACGAAGCTCGTCCGTGTCTGACCCGCTCTCCGCGCCAGGATCAACGTCGTCATGCGCCGATTCGACGTGATCGTGGCGGGCGCCGGCGGCATGGGCACGGCCGCCGCCGCGCAGCTGTCGCGGCGCGGCGTGGGTGTGCTCGCCCTCGACCGGTTTCCCCCGGGCCACGGCCGTGGCAGCTCGCACGGCCAGACGCGGCTGATCCGCCTCGCCTACTTCGAGCATCCCGACTACGTGCCGCTCCTGCGGCGGGCCCGCGACCTCTGGCAGGAACTCGAACGCGAGACGGCGGCGCGCCTGCTCACCGAGTGCGGCCTGCTCTCGTCGGGGCCCGCCGACGGCCCGGTCGTCGCCGGCACGCTCCGCTCGGCCCGCGACCACGGCCTCACGGTCGAGCCGATGACCGCCCGCGACGCAGCAGCCCGCTGGCCGGCGTTCGCGATCCCCGACGACTGGACGGCCGTGTTCGAGCGCGACGCCGGACACCTCGCGGTCGAGGCCTGCGTCCGGGCCCATGCCGATGTGGCCCTCCGGCACGGGGCGGCGATCGAGGCCGATCACGAGATCCGCGGCTGGCGGGTGGACGGGGATTCCGTGGTCGTGGAAACCTCCCGCGAAACGCTCTCCTGCGGGCGGCTCGTGCTCTGCCCCGGGCCCTGGGCCGCCGGGCTGCTGCATCTGCCGGCGATCCCGTTCACGGTGCTCCGCAAGTCGCTCTTCTGGTATCGGCCGTCCTCGGGGCTCGCACCGGCCGACGCCGCCGCGCTGCCCGCCTTCGCCTTCGACACGCCCCGTGGATTCTTCTATGGCTTCCCGATGCTCGACGACCGCGGCATCAAGGTCGCCGAGCACACCGGCGGACGCGAGGTGGCCGATCCGCTCACGGTCGATCGCCGCATCGACGACGCCGAGCAGGCCGCGATCGAGACCGCGCTTGCCGCGCACCTTCCGGGCGTCGGCACCGTGCGAACCGCCCACGAAGTCTGCCTCTACACGATGTCACCCGACCACCACTTCGTCGTCGGGCTCCATCCCGCGCATCCGCAGGTGGCGATCGCCGCCGGCTTCTCCGGCCACGGCTTCAAGTTCGCAAGCGTGATCGGCGAGGTGCTCGCCGACCTCGCGCTCACGGGATCCACCCCGCAGCCCGTGAACTTCCTGTCCCCTGCCCGGTTCGCATCACGGCGTCAAAGCCCAACGCCGTAAGGCGTGGGCCCACCCAACGCGTGATACCGCAGGCTCCGGGCCTGGGTTGCGACGGGCACAAACCGAACGCCGCCAAACTCACGCGGCCGTCCGCAGCGGCCGGCGATCGCCGGGCCCGTCGTCGATCGGCAGCCTCCGGCTCGCCGCGGTGTCTGGCAACCGCCGGCGTTCGCGGGCGAAGTAGTCGCGGAGCCGCCGCGTGTCGATGCCGAGCGTGCGGCGTGTCTCGCCGAGCGGCCGGTCGAGCATGTCGTCGCGGAGCCGGCGGTGCAGGTTCGGCGCCGCCAGCTCGCGGCCCGCCTCGAGCCCGAGGTCGTAGGCGGCGAGCGTCCGCCATGGGATCCGGTAGGGATGCGGATAGACCCGCGAGGCGATCATCTTGAAGATCCCCGCCTCCACGCGCGACACCGCCTTCGTGGCCCCCATCGTGAACCCGATCACGAACGCCTCGTCCTGCCCGAGCAGCCCGCGGCCGAGGAGCACGTGGATCATGTCGTGGCCGTGGAGATCGACGGCGCCGTGCAGATGGAGCCAGCCTCGCGGGTTCTCGAAGGCCCGCACGATCCAAGGGATCGCCTGGGGCGGCGCCGCCGGAAGCGTGGCAAGCACCTCGCGGAGCGTGCGATCGTCGTTGTCGATTCCCGGGAACCACGACCGCCACGTGACGGCGGGCATCGATGCCGCATTATCGAATCGCATCTGGTCGGATTGCGTCATGGCATCACCCGAAGAAATGCTAGGAGGCGGCCGATGGCGATTCCACGCTACGATGAGACGCCGGCGAATCCCCGTCCGTCCCCGACCCGACACCTCCACGCATGCGACTCGCATCCGCCGCGATTCTGCTCGCCGCCGCCCTGCATCCGATCGCTGCAGCCCGCGGCGAGCCACGGCCGCCAGGGGCGGCCGCAGGCATCTCCGGCATCCACCCGCACCTCGCGATGGGCAACGACGAGGGGGAGTGCGGCACCGGGGCGGTCGTGCCGTGGGCGGGCCGGCTGTGGGTGATCACCTACGGCCCCCACCTGCCCCGGGGCTCGTCCGACAAGCTCTACGAGATCATGCCCGATCTCCATCGTGTGGTGAGGCCGGAGAGCATCGGTGGCACTCCGGCCAATCGGATGATCCATACCGAGTCGCGGCAGCTCTTCATCGGGCCGCACGCGATCGACGACCGCGGGGAGGTCCGCACGATTCCCTACGACCGCATGCCCGGCCGCCTCACCGCCGTGGCCCGGCACCTCACCGACCCTGCCGGCAAGGTCTACGTGGCCACGATGGAGGAGGGGCTCTACGAGGTCGACGTGGCCACGCTCCGCGTGGTCCCGCTGATTCGCGACGGCAACCTGGCACTGCCGAAGGACGGCGCGACCGACGCGCACGGCAATCTCGTCTCCCGGCTCCCGGGCTACCACGGCAAGGGCTGCTACTCGGGCCAGGGCCGCGTCGTGTATGCGAACAACGGCGACCGCGCCGCCTCGGCGCAGGCGGTGCTCGGCGATCCGACGACGCCCAGCGGCGCGCTGGCGGAGTGGCGCGCTCCGGGCGACGACTGGTCGCTCGTCCGCCGCAACCAGTTCACCGAGGTGACCGGCCCCGGCGGCATCAGCGGCAACGCGAACCCGGCCACCGATCCGGTCTGGAGCGTCGGCTGGGACGCCCGCTCGCTGATCCTGATGGTGCTCGACGGCGGCTCGTGGCACGCCTTCCGCCTGCCGAAGGTGAGCCACTCCTACGACGGCGCCCACGGCTGGAACACCGAGTGGCCCCGCATCCGCGACGTCGGCGACGACGACGGCAGCCTCCTGATGACGATGCACGGCGCATTCTGGCGGTTCCCCCGCGGCTTCACCGCCTCGCAGGCGACGGGCATCCGCCCACGGTCGGCCTACCTCAAGGTGATCGGCGACTTCTGCCGCTGGGGCGACGACCTCGTCTTCGGCTGCGACGACGCGGCCGCGAAGGAGTTTCTGAACAAGCGCCGGGTGAAGGGGGAGATCGCGGGCCCGAAAAGGTCCAACTCGAACCTCTGGTTCGCGCCGCCGTCGCTGCCCGACCGGCTCGGGCCTCCGCACGCGTCCGGGGCCGTGTGGCTGCACGACGACGTCGCCGCCGGCACGGTGGCCGAACCGCTGCTCGTGGCCGGCTGGGAGCACGGCAGCGCCTGGTTCGTGAACGGCGGCGATTCCGAGGCGCGGTTCGCCTCCGATCTCGGCGAGGTGGCCGTGCCCCCCGGAGGCGCCGTCCGCCGCCCCCTGCCCCGCGACCTCGAGTGGCTCCGCGTCACCGCGATCACGCCCTGCCGCGACGCGAGCGTCGTGGTCACCCTCGCCGCCCGCGACGGCCGGGGCATCGAGCCCGATTCGATCTTCAACGGTCTCGCGAAGGCAGACGATCCCCGGAGGCTCGCCGGTCTGCTGCACGGCGGAAGTGCGGGCGTCGGCACGCTCTCGCTCCTCACCGCCGCCGGGCTGCACGTGCTGGAGATGGATCCCGACGCCCGCGGCATCTCGTCGCTGCGGCTCACGGCCAGAGATGATCCGGAGGCCACGACGTTTGTCCGCAGGAAAGCGGCAATCCCGCGGGATGTCGTCGCGATCGATCATGCGGGCGTGCTCGTGGTCGATGACCGTGGCCGCCGGTGGCGTCTGCCAAAGCACGAGTCGGCCCTCGACGACGACACCCGCGCCGGCCGCCTCCGCCTCTGCCGCGAGGTGGTCACGGAACGCGATCTCTTTCATGCCTGCGGCACGTTCTTCGAGCTGCCCGCCGAGAATGCCAACGGCTTCGCGGTGATCCGTCCGATCGCCTCGCATCCGTTCGCGATCGCCGACTTCGCCTCGTTCAAGGGGCTGCTCGCGATGACCGGCCTCGTCCGCGATGCCGCGTCGGGCCCGCGGGTCGTCGCGAGCGGCGACGGCACGGCCGCCGTGTGGCTCGGCACGATCGACGACCTCTGGCGGCTCGGGAGGCCCCGCGGCGAGGGAGGCCCCTGGCACGACACTCCCGTGAAGGCGGGCGAGCCGAGCGACCCGTTCCTCTTCTGGGGCTACGTCGACCGCCGGCTCCGGCTCACGCACCGCGGGGAACAGCCGGTCACGATCCGGGTCGAACTCGACCTCACGGGCACCGGGCTGTGGGTGCCCTACGAGACGATCGAGGTGCCACCGGGCGACACCGGCCGTGAGCTCGCATTCCCGTCCGACGTGCAGGCCCGCTGGCTCCGCGTCATCGCCGACCGCGACGCCACCGCCACCGCCTGGCTCACCTACCGCTGACCGCGCGAGCCCGCTGCTCTGCTGGTCGCTGTTCCATCCCGCGTCACGCGACGCCGCGGGGCTGATCAAGCTGGTGCGGCCTTCGCAGCACGAGGCAGCCGGCCAGCAAGTCGTGGAGGGCCTGTCTTTTCGGCGTGAAGAGGGGCATGAGCATGATCGGCACTCCGAGCAGGATCGACGCGGCCGTGATCATCGCGGGCGGGAACAGTGCATCGGAACGATAGAACTCGCCGGCAATACCCAACAGGCCAGGCAGATAGCGGGCGACGGCGCGGCATGCGGCACGTCCTCGCGTAAGCCGCCTGCCTTGCAGGTCGGTCACGACGAGTCCGACGAACTGCTTGCCCCACGTGCCCTGCCGTGCCGAAGCATCGAGGATCGCGTAATACACGACGCCAATCGCCATGCTTGCCACCGGGAGGAGGATCCGCTGCGGAAGCGGCAGCATGAAGTTTGCATTCGGGCCGGCCTTTGCCGCCTCGATGGCGTGAGGCAGCACGATGGCCAGCATCGCAACGACTCCGGCCGGAATCATGAAGACCCCGTCGAGTAGCGCGGCCCACACCCGTGACATGTAGCCGGCGTATTCGATCCCACCACTGTGGCCGAGCACCGTCTCCTGCCCATCGTTCCGAGCCTCCTGCGCAGCGACCCCTGGCAGCGGCCGCTTCGCCCCGGGCGGCGGGGGAGCCACCGCCCTCCTCACGGGTTCTGCCGCAGTGATTCGCGGGGGTGCACTGACGGGCATCGCACGCTCGGCACTCAGCGCCGGGATCGTCTCGATGGCGACCCACTGGGCCATCCCTTCACGCCAGGCGAGGTCAACGGTCCTCAAGTCCCCCGCGGCCACCATTGCCTTCACGTCCGCCGAAGAGAACGGCCCCAATCGCTGCCCGTCCCTGCCGATGTACCACGAGTCACTCATGGGGTCCTCCCTGGAGCCTTGGCAGGAGCCGAATCCCGCACCCGCCTCAAAACAGCCTCGTGCCGTTCGTGACGATCACCACGATCGCCACAATGCACAGGATCAGGAACGAGGTGAATACAGCCCCGATGATCGCCCCCGCGACCGCGAGGCCGCGATTCGCCCTGTTGGCACTGTTGAGGGCCACGACGCTGAGCACCAGCCCCACGGGCCAGGTGATGACCGTGACGAAGCCGAGCAGCGAGCACACGAACCCGGCGACCGCCATCCCGTTGGTCGGCGGCGGATCGGAGGGCACGATCGTCACCACCGTCGGCTGCGGGTGTGGCGGCGGCGTGTCCGCCATGGGCGGCCGTTGCGGCACGCACACGGCGAGTTCGGGGACGGCCGACACCGCCACCCACTGGTCTCCCCCCTCCCGCAGCACGTAGTCGTCGGCGGCCAAAACGCGGCCGGCGACATGGCCACGCAGCACGTCGAGGTCGACAGGCCCCTGCTGCGTGCCATCGACCGCGTAGTACCAACGCGGCTCCTGCCGCACGGGCTGCCTGTCGAAGATCTCCGAAAAGTCCGCGCCACGGCCCCACGTGACCGAGTCCCGCGACACTTCCGTGCGGCTACCTAGTTGGGCTGTGGCCGCCTTCTGCCTCATCTGCTCGACCGAAAATGGCCCCAGCACCACGCCGCGAAGTCGGTAGTAGTAGGGCCGTTCGTCCCGCGTCATGGGGCTGCTCACGTGGCGGATACCGGATGGCTGCGACCCATCCATGGCACGATCGTCGTCATGACTACCGAAACACAGCGAAGAGAATCAGCGATCCGATCAGCACGACTGCCACTCCGCCGACGAGTGCGAGCAGTCCCGTCACGACCCGCCGCTCCCATCCCTCGACGCGCTCGATGCGGGCGACGACCTGCCCCCTGATCCGTTGCAGGTGATCGACCGCCGCGGCCGTCGAGGGAGCCAGTTCCATGCGGCTTCGCGTCTGAAGCTGGCTGGCCCTCGAGAGTGCCTTCCCGGCCGTCTCGAGCCAGCGCCGGCCCCGCGACTTGATCTCCTCCCAGGTGCCGCCGTGCAACGGGGCCTTCGCGACAAGCTGGCCGATCTTGTCCTCCAGGTCGACGTAGTCGGCACGGATCTTCGAATATTTCTTCTGGCTGTCGAGAACCGCCAGGTCGTCCTGGACGGCGGCATCGACCCGTCGCACCGCGTCGATGATGCCGGATCGCCTCACCCATGCCCCGGTCTCGGCGAGCCGAGACGCCTCCCGCACGAACTGCTCAATCTGGCCGCGGAGGCCCACGAACCCTTCGCGGAGCTGCATGGCCTCGCCAAGAACCTTGTCATAGGCCGGGCTCCTCCAGTCGGTCGACCGCAGTGCCGCCGAACACCGTGGCAAAGCCGCCGCTGTCGACTCCAGCTGCCGCCGCATGTCGAGCGCCCCGCTGAGCCCGGCCATGGCCGCCAGCAGATCGGGCACCGCCGGCGGAAGTCCCTCGATCCACTCGGTCGTCTCGACCTCCCGGCGGAGCCGCTCCACGGTGTACCGGTCCTCGCGGGCGATCGCGGCCCGCAGTTCCCCGGCAATCTCCTCGGCCCGCCGCCGGCGAATGGGCGCGATCATCTCGGTCCAGGCCGGCGACGCCGCGTCGAGCCGGCGAATCGCCTCGAGGATGGTCAGCCGCTCCCCGAGCGAGCCCTGCGAGAGCACGTTCTTTCGGAGTGCGTCGACAAGTTCCGCGAGTGACCGACCTGCCGGATCCCTGCGCTGGAGGTCACTTCCGGCGGCCGCAACCGCCTCCTGCAGCCCGCGATCGATCCGCGGCGTGGCAACGCCCCGCTCCTCGAAGGCTCGCTCCCAGTCCTCCCAGCCCGGCCGTTCGGGCGTAAGCCGCTCCGCGACCTCGTGAAAACCTGCCGCGTGCCACCCCAGGCCCTCATCGCGGCGGCCGGCCTGGATCAGGTTGACACACGTCATCCGGGCGGCGTTGATGTCCGCCACCGCCTCCCGCCAGTCGGGCATGAGGGCGAGTAGAAGCTCCAAGCCGGGTTCACCGCCCATCGCCAGGGCGTCGTCGATGCCGTCGGCAAATATCCGCCAGGCCTCGACCATGTCGTCAGACACGGCAGGCGGGCTACCCAGAACTGGATCGGAGAGCGTCATGATGCGATGAGTCCTGACAGCATACCCATCGCGTCGGGGGTTGTCTCGCTCGCCAATCCGCCTGTCTTCATCCCGCGCATCACGACTGCTCCTTACTTGGGCGTCCCGCCGACCTCGACGACCGGAACTCGCACCGTCTGGCCCTCCACCTGCCATTCGATGCCAAGCGTCAGGTGCAGGAGATCGCCAATCGGCGTCTCCTTGAACGCCTTATCGACCTGCATCTGCCTCGCACGGTCGACCAGCAGCTGGGATTGGCTCGGGTCATACAAGACCTGCTTGTTCTCCTCGTCCTTCCCGGTCTCCCAGATCGACTGCAGCACATAGATCGCGATCAGTTCATTCTGATCCGCCTTCCTCTCAACTGGCTCCTTGAACGACTGCCCTGTCTGCTCAGCCCAGGCGCCTGGTTTTTCATCCTTCAGGAACGCGTCGATCATTGCCTTGTCGTTCTCGTATGACAGCGGGCGAGGCGGCTCCATGCACCACTTCCGAAATGTCCGTCCATCCTGCAGCAAGTACTCCGCGGGGGTCGCCAGCCACTGAGAGGCAGGCCTTTCCTCAACTTGATCTGTCTTCTGGGGCCCGTAGCACGCTGGCCATGGACTTATCAATCTCTCTTGGTCCCTGGCGTCAGCTATAGCGGTATCATTCTTTTCTTCTGCTGACACTCGGCTCCGCAAAATACTCGCCGGCTTCAGTCCGATCCGTTTATCGAGATCAGTCACACCGTTCTTCGACAACTTGCTCTTAATAGCGTCAA
>CAIKWU010000195.1 GCA_903831155.1 uncultured Planctomycetaceae bacterium
CGGGCATCGTGCCCGCCGCTCACTCGGATGCCGACGGCGCTTCGCCATCCTGGCTGCGCTTGTCGGCATACGCCGGCTCCCGCGGCATGGGCAGCCCCGAGCGGAGTTCGGGCTCGAGGGCTGTGCGGTGTTCGAAGCGAGTCGCTTCAGTTCGGGGCGGTGGCCGCGCCCGCCCAGCGGGCGTCGACCTTCATGCCGAAGACCTTCTCGAACAGGTCGGTTCGCCGCTCGGCGCCCCAGAGGTCCACCAGCGGCTCCTGCTCGGCGACCACGTCGAGGGTGAGTCGGCCATCGGCCACGCTCGCCACCACGTCGCGGACCTGCTGCAAGCGGCTGCGGTCGAGGCCTCCCGCGATCCGCAGGATGGCGGCGAGCCGTTGCACCCGCCGCTGGTCGTCGGCCGAGAGCCGGGACAGGTTCTCGTGCTTCTTCTTCGGGAGGGCGCCACGGTGGTAGCGGGCCACGTTGGCGATCAGTTCCAGGTCGTGAGGCCGCAGGCCCGGCAGACGACTGTTGCGGATCAGGTGGTAGCTGTGCTTGTGGTGCTGGTCGTAGTTGATCACGTAGCCCACGTCCTGGAGCCGCGCGGCGCACTCGAGCAGCAGCCGGTCGCCCGCCGGCAGCTCGAGCGGCTCGGCCAGCTGCTCGAAAATCCGGCCGGCGAGGGCCGCCACGGCGCGGCCGTGCTCCGCCTCGCCCGAGCAGGCGGCCGCCAATCGCTCGATCGCCGCCTCCCGCAGCGCGGGCTCGTCGACGCCGTCGGCGACCGCCGTCTCCTCGATCATCTCGCGAAGCAGGCCGTCGCGGACGCCGCGGGTGTGGATCGCGAGCGTGTTGACGTGGAACCGCTTCATCAGGGCGTCGACGATCGACAGCCCCGCCACGATGATGTCGGCCCGGTCGGGCGTCATGCCGGGCATGCTCCGCCGCGCCCGCAGCGGCATCTTGCGGATCCGGTCGAGCAGGTGGCGGACCTCGGCGTGCGACACCTTGTAGCCCGCCACGGGCATGTCGGACTGCCGCTTCGTGGCCATCACGAGCTCCGCGAGCGTCGTGAAGGTGCCGCCGCAGCCGACGAGCAGGTGCGGGGCGAAGAGCGGCTTGGTGGTCCGCTTCTTGAGGACCGCCGCGAGTTCCTCGTCGAGCCGCTCCAGGGCGCGGGCCGCCTCGGGGGCGTCGCAGCAGTCGCCGAGCGCGAACTGCTCGGTGAGCCGCACGGCTCCCAGCGGCGTGGAGAAGATCGACTCGATCAGATTGCCGGTGGCAAACACGATTTCGGTGCTGCCGCCGCCGATGTCGGCCACGATGGTGTTGCGGCCCGCGAGGTCGAAGGCGTGCTGCACGCTCGTGAACGCGAGCCGCGCCTCCCGCTCGCCCGAGATCACCTCCACCTCCAGCCCCACCTCCTCGCGGACCCGGCGGCAGAACTCGGGGCCGTTCCGCGCTTCGCGGACGGCGCACGTGGCGATCGTCCGCAGCCGGGTGACCTGGAACCCGGTGGCGATCTCCTTGAAGGTTCTCAGGGCGGCCACGGTGCGGTCCATCGACTCGTCGTCGAGCCGGCCCTCCACCGAGGCGCTGCGGCCAAGGCGGGTCGGCTCCCGCTCCTCGTCGAGGATCCGGTAGGCGCCTCCGCGGAGCGCCTCGGCGACGAGCAGCCGCACCGAGTTGGACCCGATGTCGATGGCCCCGAGCCGGCAGGCCATGTCGGCCGACAGGTAGATCTGCCGTTCGTCGGTGATGGACATCGCGTCGGGCACGAGACCACGTCTCCGGGAGCCGGGCAATCATACCGTCGCCGCCGGATCTTCGCGGTACACTGCGGGACCTGCGGCCTCGATCGACACCGCTTTCGGTCACGACTCCACCCGTGCAGCCCATCGCAGATCCGATCGTTTTTCCGCCGGGCGTCGGTGTCCGCGGTCCGTGCGCGGTGGCCGTGGGCAACTTCGACGGCGTGCACCTCGGTCATGCGGCGATCGTGGCCCGGCTTCGCGAGGCGGCCGGCCGGCATGGCGTGCCCGCGGTGGTGATGACGTTCGACCCCCATCCAGCGAGCGTGCTGCGGCCGGGCGAGGCGCCCGTGCCGCTGACCACGCCGGAACGGCGGGCCGAACTTCTCGTGCAACTGGGCGTGGACGCGGTCTGCGTGCAGCCGGCGGATGCCGCGCTCCTGGCCGTCGAGGCGGAGGACTTCTTCGCGAGGATCCTTTGCGACCGTCTCCGGGCCCTGGCGACCGTGGAAGGGCAGGACTTCCGGTTCGGAAAGAGCCGTCGCGGCGACGTGGCGATGCTCGCCCGGCTCTGCGCCGCCGCCGGCGTGAGCCTCGAGGTGGTGCCGCCGGTCGTGATGGACGGCGAGCCCGTGTCGAGTTCCCGGATCCGCGGGCTCGTCGCGGCCGGTCGCATCCGCGAGGCACGGGCGCTCTCGACCGCCGACTATCGGCTGACGGGCACCGTCGTGGTGGGCGCCCGCCGCGGCGCGACCATCGGGTTTCCCACGGCCAACCTCGCCGACGTCGCCACGCTGCTGCCGGCCCTCGGGGTGTATGCGGCGCGGGTGCGGGTTCAAGGCCGGCAGTATGCCGCGGCGGTGCATCTGGGGCCGAACGTCACCTTCGGCGAGTCGCGGGTGTCGGTGGAGGCCCACCTCGTGGGGTTCTCAGGCGACCTGTACGGCACGTCGCTCGACGTTGACTTCCTGGACCGCGTCCGTGACACTCGTCGCTTCGCGTCGGCCGAGGATCTCAAGGCCCAACTTGCCGACGACGTGGCGACCTCCGTCCGCATCGCCGCGGCCGCCCCTTTCTCTTCCGGAACGACATGATGCGACTCGACTGGTCGGCACTGCTCGAGGTGCTCCGCGGCTGCTCCAAGGTGGTGCTCACGAGCCACGTGCGGCCCGACTGCGACGCGCTCGGCAGCGAACTCGGCATGGCCGGGATCCTCGAGGCGATCGGCAAGGACGTGCGGATCGTCAACGCGCAGGCGACCCCGGCCAGCCTCAAGTGGATCGACCCGCGGGGGAAGATCGAGTCGCTCGCCGAGAAGGTGCGGCCGGCCGACCTTGCCGATCGGGATCTCTTCATCGTGCTCGACACGAGCGCCTGGGCCCAGCTCGGGGCGATGGGTGACGTGGCGAAGTCGATGCGCGACCGCGTGCTCGTGGTCGACCACCACGTCAGCGAAGACGACCTCTCCGACCGCTGGTTCAAGGACACCGCCGCCGAGGCGACGGCGCGGATCGTCTACGAAATCGGCCTGCGGCTCCGGGTGCCCCTCACCGAGGCGATCGCCACGCCGCTCTATGCGGGCCTCTCGACCGACACCGGGGGCTTCCGGTTTCCGAGCGTGAGCGGCGAGAGCTTCCGGATCGCCGGCCGGCTCGTCGACGCGGGCGCCAACCCCACCGCGATCTACCGCGAGCTCTTCGAGCAGGACACGCTCGCCCGCCTGCATCTCGTGGGCCGCACGCTCGCCGGCGCGGTCACGAGTCATGATGGGAAGGTGATCGTCTCGACCGTCCGGCAGAAGGACATCAAAGAGGTGAAGGCCCAGCCCGCCGACACGGAGGACCTCGTCAACCTCACGCTGGCGGTGAAGGGGACGGAGGTGGCGGTGATCCTCATCGAACAGCCCGACAGCCGCATCAAGGTGAGCTTCCGCAGCCGCGGCCGGCTCGACTGCAACGCGCTGGCCGCCCGGTTCGGCGGCGGGGGCCACAAGGCGGCGGCCGGCACGATCATCGACGGCCCCTTCGACCCGGCGCACGAGAAGGTCGTGGCCGCGGTCGACGAGGCCTGGCTCGGCCTGCAGGCGGTGCCTGCCTGAGCCGATGGCGGTCACCAAGGAGCCGTCTCCCATGACACGACCTCACGCGAGCGACTCACGGCGCGGATTCCTGGCCAAGGCGGCCGCCATCGCCTGCGGCGGCCTGGCGACGCTGCCGCCGGTGGCGGCGGGCCTGTGGGCGTTTCTCGACCCGCTGCGGCGGACCCGCGGCGCGGCGTCGTTCCTGCCCGTCGCCGACCTCGCCGCGGTTCCCGACGACGGCCTGCCGCGGCAGTTTCCGGTGATCACGGATCGCGTCGACGCCTGGACCGGCTTCGCCGCCGAGCCGGTGGGCGCGGTCTACCTCCGCCGGGAGAAGGGCTCGCGGGACGTCCAGGCGCTCTCGGCCACCTGCCCGCACGCCGGCTGCTTCATCGATCTCGAGAAGAGCGGCCGCTGCTTCCGTTGCCCGTGCCACAACAGCTCGTTCACGCTCGACGGCGGGATCGTGGCCCCGAGCCCGAGTCCCCGGGTGATGGACCAGCTCGAATGCCGCGTCGGCAGGAACGGCGAGGTCGAGGTGAAGTGGCAGAAGTTCCGCGCCGGCGTCGCCGAGAAGGTGGTGCAGGGATGACGCCCGCCCCCAAAGGCCCGCTCGGCCGGCTGGCCGACTTCCTCGACGACCGGACGGGCTACCGGGCGGTCGTCCACGAGGCGCTCTACGAGCGGGTGCCGGGCGGGGCCCGCTGGCGGTATGTCTGGGGCAGCACGCTCGTGTTCGCCTTCATGACGCAGGTGATCACGGGGCTCTTCCTCTGGGCGAGTTATTCGCCGAGCGCGCAGACCGCGTGGGAGAGCGTCTACTACATCCAGCACGAGATGTCGGGCGGCTGGCTGCTCCGCGGCATCCACCACTTCATGGCCCAGGCGATGGTGGTGCTGCTCGCGCTCCATCTGCTCCAGGTGGTGATCGACGGCGCCTACAAGGCGCCCCGCGAGGTCAACTTCTGGCTCGGGCTCGTGCTGATGATGCTGGTGCTCGGCATGGCCCTGACGGGCTATCTGCTCCCGTGGGATCAGAAGGGCTACTGGGCCACGATCGTGGCCACGAACCTCGCCGGGATCGTGCCCTTCGTCGGCCCGTCGCTGCAGCAGCTCGTGATCGGCGGACCGGAGTACGGCCACCACACGCTGACCCGCTTCTTTGCGCTCCACGCGGGCTTCCTGCCGCTGACGCTTGTGCTCTTCCTCGTGGTCCACCTCGCCGTCTTCCGCCGGCATGGCCTGCATGCGAAGCAGCCGATCACCCGTCCCGACGGCATGTTCTGGCCCGACCAGCTGCTCAAGGACGCCGTGGCGATGCTCGCCGTGATGGCGGTGGTGCTCGGCGTGATCCTGGTGCCGGCGATCCGGGCGATGATGGCCGGTGAGGCCGTGCATCCGGGGCATCTCGGGGCGGAACTCGGGGCACCGGCCGATCCGTCGCTCCCCTACGCCGCCGCGCGGCCCGAGTGGTACTTCCTGTTCCTGTTCCAGTTCCTGAAGGTCTTCGAGGGCTGGGGAGCGACGGGCGAGTTCGTGGGCGCGATCCTGGTGCCCGGGCTGATCATGGCCGTGATGGCCCTGATGCCGATCATCGGCAGCTGGCGGCTCGGCCACCGCTTCAACGTGGCCTTCACGCTGGCGATCCTCGCCGGCGTCGGGCTCCTCACGGGGTTGGCCCTGCACCAGGACTACTACGCCCTGTGGGTGAACCGGGCGTCGCTCGCCGACGCCGAGAAGCTCTTCGACCAGACCGGCGGCGACGCGACGAAGCTCGCCGCGGCCCTCGGCGGCGATCGGGCGAAGGTGGCGGCGATCGAGCGGCAGTGGAAGACGCTCGAGAAGGTCCGCCATTCGCAGTCGTTCCTCGATGCGGTCAAGCAGGCCAAGGCCGATTCGGCCCGGGCGATCGAGCTCGCCGGCCGGCCCGAGAAGATCCCGCCGGCCGGCATGCTGGATCTGGTTCGCCAAGATCCACTCTCGCAGGGGCCGCGGCTCTTCGCGCAGCACTGTGCGAGCTGCCACGCCCACGTCGATCCGCTCGCCCCCGATGCGGAGGCGGTGATCGCGAAGTCGTCGGCCGCGAATCTCTTCGCCTTCGGCTCAGCCGACTGGATGCGGGGCCTGCTCGACGCGGAGCAGGTGGCAGGTCCCGCCTACTTCGGCAACACGGCCCACAAGGAGGGCGACATGGTGTCGTTCGTTCGCGACGATCTCACCGACGAGGCCACCTGGCCGAAGGCCGACATCGACGCCGTGGTGGCCGCGATGGCCGCCGAGGCCGGCCGGCCCGTGCCGAAGGAGATCGCGGGCCTCGTGGAGAGGGGCCGCGAGCTCGTGGCGGCCGACGACCGCTGCGGCGGCTGCCACACCTTCCGCGACAACGGCACCGAGCCCGGTACCGCCCCAGATCTCAGCGGCTGGGGCGGCCGCGAGTGGCTCGTGGGGATCATCGCCGACCCGACGCACGCGCGCTTCTACGGCGACTCGAACGACCGGATGCCGAGCTTCGGCGTCGCCGCCGAGGGCTCGCTGCCGCCGCTCTCCCGGGAGCAGATCGAGCTCGTCGCCGACTGGCTCCGCGGTGTGTGGTATCGGCCCGCGGGGCACTGACACGTGGACATGATCGACGGCATCCTTCGAGGCATCGCCTCCGCCTGCCTCCTGCTCGCGGCGGGCGTGGCGTGCGCCGAGGAGCCGATGCCGACGCGAACGGCTTCTCCCGCGGGCACGGTGTCGATCGTGTTCGTCGGCGACGTGATGCTCGACAACGGCCCCGGCCACGTGATCGCCTCGGGCACCGACCCATTCGCGGCCTGTGCGGGCCTGCTCCTCGACGCCGACTTCACGATCGGCAACCTCGAGTGCGTGCTCGGTCGCGGTGGAAAGCTCGCCCACAAGGCCTACGTGTTCCGCGGCGCCGCCGACTCGCCGCGGCACCTGAAGCGGTATTTCACCGCGGTGTCGCTCGGCAACAACCACGCCTTCGACTTCGGCCCCGACGGCCTCGTGGAGTGCCTCGACATCCTCGATCGCACGCCGATCGGTCGCTTCGGCGCCGGCCGCACGCTCGCCGAGGCCAGGAAGCCGTTCGTGGTGGAGAAGGACGGCCTGCGGATCGCGGTGCTCGCCGCCAACGGATTTCGGGCCGACGACTACGCCGCGACCGCCTCGTCGCCAGGCGTGGCCCCGCTCCGCGAGGCCGACCTGCTCGCCGACATCGCCGCGGCGCGGAAGCAGGCCGACGTGGTGATCCCCTACGTGCACTGGGGCGACGAACTGGTGGCCGAACCGCTCGAGACCGATCGGGCCTTCGCCCGCAAGATGGTCGAGGCCGGCGCGGCGGCCGTGATCGGCGGCCATCCACACGTCACGCAGACCGTGGACCTGCATCGGGGCGCGCCGATCGTCTACAGCCTCGGCAACTTCGTGTTCGACTACTATCCCGTGGATCCGCCCGAGTGGACGGGCTGGGTGGTGAAACTGACCCTTGCGAAGGGCGAGCCGGTGGAGATCGAGACCCGGGCCGTGGTGCTCGACCCGGCGGGACTGCCGAAGCCGGTGGTCGACGACGAGCCTTGAGCTGCGGGGCTCGTGCTGCGGGGCTCTTTCGGTGGGCGAGGGGCTGCCCGTGCCCCGTCGCCGGACGTTCGAGGATGCCTTCGTGGCATCCTCTCACTCGGATGCCGCCGGCGCTTCGCCATCCTGGCTGCGCTTGGCGGCATACGCCGGCTCTCGGGGCATGGGCAGCCCCTCGCTGAGTTCGGGGCTCGTGAGAGCCGACCGGCCGTGAGGCCGCGGGCTCTGGCGCGTCAGCCCACGCCGCCGAGCGCGGTGGCGCGGGCCACCCGGCCGACGCCGAGCATGTAGGCGGCCGTGCGGAGCGGCAGTTTTCGCGACTGTGCGAGCTGCCAGACCTCCTCGAACGCGCGGCCCAGGATTCGGTCGAGCTCGCCGCGGACGCGGTCGAGGCCCCACTGGTAGTGCTGGCGGTTCTGCACCCACTCGAACCAGCTCGCCGTCACGCCGCCGGCGTTGGCGAGGATGTCGGGCAGCACCACCACCCCGCGGGCCGCGAGGCGATCGTCGGCCTCGGGCTCGATCGGGGCGTTCGCCGCCTCGACGATGATCGGCGCGCGGATCGCATCGGCGTTGGCGGCGGTGATCACGCCCCCGAGCGCCGCCGGGATCAGCACGTCGCAGTCGATCGTGAGCAGATCGGCCGGAGGGATGGCGTCGCCGCCGGAGAAGCCCGTGAGCCGGCCGCCGGTGCCGCGGGCGTGCCGGAGCAGCTCGAGCACGTCGAGCCCCCGCTCGTTTGCGTACGACGCGGAGGCGTCGCCCACCGCCACGATCCGGCACTCGGCGTCGGCGAGATACTTCGCCGCGTGCGTGCCGACGTTGCCGAATCCCTGGATGGCGATCCGCGTGCCGGGGGGCTTCCGGCCAAGCCGGCTGAGAAGCTTGAGCGTGAGGCCGCCCACGCCGCGGCCGGTCGCCTCCTCGCGACCCGGGATGCCGTGGTAGTCGACCGGCTTTCCCGTGACACACCCCGGCGCGAAGCCGTGGTAACGGCCGTACTGGTTCATGATCCAGGCCATCATGTCGGCCGTGGTGCCCATGTCGGGGGCGGGGATGTCGACGTCGGGCCCGAAGAGGTCGTGAAGGGCGTCGACGAACTTCCGCGTGATCCGCTCGAGCTCGCGGGTGGAGCAGTCTGAGGGTGCGACTGCCACGCCCCCCTTCGCACCGCCATAGGGGATGTCGACGACGGCGGTCTTCCAGGTCATGAGCGCGGCGAGCGACCGCACCTCGTCGAGATCGACCTGCGGGTGGTAGCGGAGCCCGCCCTTGAACGGTCCGCGGGCGTCGTTGTGCTGCACGCGGTAGCCGATGAACGTGGCGATCTCGCCCGAGTCGCGTTCCACGGGCAGCTGCACCTGCACCTCCCGCTTGGGCGTGGCGAGGAGCCGCCGCAGGCTCGCCGAGAGGTCGAGTTCGTCGGCCGCTCGATCGAAGTAGATGCGAGTGGCGTCGCTGGCGCGCATGGAATGCCGGTCTCCTGAAGATGTCCGCGTGCGGGCCGGGATGATAGCAGCCGTGGCCGTCGGCCGTCCCTGCCGCGGGGCTACTCGGCCCGGCGCCGGAGGCGGTAGGATCACGGCTTCTTCACCGCGACAGCACGCCCATGCCCGCTCCCACGCTCGACGAGTTCTGGCAGTCGCTCGTCAGCACCCGCCTGCTCGACGCCGCGACGACCGCCCGGCTCCGCGCCGATCACGCCGGCAGCGAGCCGGTCGGTGCAGGAGACGTCAAGGCGATCGCGGCCTGGCTCGTGGGCCGCGGCGCGATCACCCGCTGGCAGGCGAAGCGACTGGTGATCGGCGACCGGGGGCCGTTCCTCATCGGCGACTACCGGCTGCTCGAGCGGCACGACCGCGAGGGTGACAGCCTGCTCTTCACGGCGCGGCACGAGCCTTCGGGCAAGCCGGTGGCGCTCGTGCTGCTCAACGGCAAGCGATGCCGGAACCTCGAGATCTGGACCGCGATCATGACGCGGACGCGGATCGCCACGCAGGCCGGCGATCCGATGCTCAGTGCCACCTGGTCGCTCGAGCAGGAGGATGGCAGCCGGTTCATCGTCTGCGAGCCGGTGATCGGCGTCAGTCTCGCGGATGAACTGGAGCGGCTGGGGCCGCTGCCGCCGCAGCAGGCCGGGGTGATC
>CAIKWU010000196.1 GCA_903831155.1 uncultured Planctomycetaceae bacterium
CGGATCCGGACGCCGGGAACGCCGCGGCCAGCAGGGCCGCCGCAACAAGGCACCGCGGTGTTTTGCGGCGAATCATGAAAAATACCTGAAAAACCGAACCAAACTTGGTCCTGGATCCGTACGCTCGGAGCCGGCCGTCCCGCCCATCGCTGGCGGCCGATGCTTCTAGGATCGTAAGGTTATCGACGTGAGTCTCGACCCCGCAAGAAACCGGCCCCTCCGGCCGGCTCGGCACCGTCTCGCAGCCGCGCTGCTGCCGGTCGTGCTCGCGTTCGTGCCGGCGTTCTGCGCCGGCCCAGTGAGCGGCCAGCTCGTGCGGGTCTCGGATTCGATCGTCGATCCGGCGGCCCTGATCATGCCCAGTTCGGCCACCTTCGGCCGCGCGATCAACGGACAGTCCTTCCAGCTGCAGGGCCTCCAGACCGTTGGCGGATGGCAGTACACGTCGTGGTACACGAACGACGCCGCTCTCTCCGTGATGTTCGGCCGGCGGAGCGTGTCGGGCACGCAGGTGGGCGAGTGGGAGGCGGTCAACACGGGCTCGAAGTTCGTCAACGGCAAGGGCAGCTGGGATGCCCACAACGTGATCGCCTTCGGGATCGCCAAGGACGACGGCTCGATCCACATGTCGTGGGACCTCCACGGCCAGAACATCCGCTACCGCAGGACTGCAGCCGGCATCGCCACGACGGGATCGGGCTGGGGGCCATCGATGTTCCTGCCCGAGCAGAACCATCTCGGCACCGGCACCACGATCGGCGGTGCCACCTACCCCAACTTCATCAACAAGCCCGACGGCGGGCTGCTCCTGGCCGTCCGCCGCGGCGGCAGCGGCAGCGGCGACAACTGGCTCTACGACTACGACGACGGTGCCTGGCACGACGATCGGATGGTGCTCTCGCGGTCGGGCACGTTCGTCGATGTCTACAACCCCGTTTCCAGCCCGTCGCGATCGCGCAACGGCTATTGGAACGGCTTCGACTACGGGCCGGACGGCACGCTCCACAAGACCTGGACCTACCGCGAGTCGAGCCTCGGCTATGCCAACCACGACATCAACTACGCCTTCAGCGACGACGGCGGCTTCACCTGGAAGAACAACGCCGGCACCGTGATCGCCGACACCCGCTCGAACCGGCCGCTCACGGTCGACTCCCCCGGGCAGACCATCCAGCAGCTCGATCGTCAGCAGTCGCTGATCAACCAGCAGACCCAGATCGTGATGGGCGACGGCAGCGTGCATGCGGTGATGTGGCACCGCCGCCCCGATATGCCGTGGGCGTCGGGCGATCCGGTCTACGCCTCCGGCGACTCTGCCTACTACGACTACGTCCGCAACCCGCTCACGGGCGAGTGGACGCGGCATCAGATCCCCGGCCTGGTGGGCACGCGGGCCATGCTCGCTCGCACGGCGGACGACACCCTGTACAGCGTGTACGTCGCCCCGACCGAGCCCGGCACCACGATCAACGCCGCCAATGGCGGCAGCGGCCGGCGGCTCACGATTGCGGCCGCCACGAAGGCGGCGGGCTGGAGCGACTGGCGGGTCGTCTATCGCGACCACCTCCGCGACTACGTGAGCGAGCCCCGCGTCGACGCCGACCGGCTGCTCGCGACCGGAGTGCTCTCGGTGTACGCGCAGGAGAACACGGCCTTCACGGGTGCCACCGGCACGCCGCTGCGGGTCCTCGACTTTGTGACCGGAGTGGACGACGGCCGGGGCTGGGCCAAGACGACGGGGGGCGGATGGACGACGGCCGCCAACTGGCGGGACGGCGTCGTGCCCGACGGCGCTGCGGCCGAGGCGACCATCGGCTACGGCTATCTGGGAGCATCGGCCATCACCCTCGACGCCCCGGTCACGCTCAACCGCCTGGTCTACCGCGGTGACTACGGCACGCTCGCCTCCGGTTCCGGGGGGCGGCTCACGTTCAGCGGGTCCACAGCCACGGCCGACGTCGAGTCGGCCGTGCTGGTGTCGGCTTCCGTGGCGGGCTCGTTCACCAAGTCGGGGATCGGCCTGCTTGCGCTCGCAGCCGACAACACCTCGTCGCTCGCGGGGGCCACGATCACCGTCGCAGGCGGTCAGCTCGTGGCGGGCTCCGGGAGTTCTGCATCCGGAGGTGAGTTCGGCGGTTCGTCGACCACCCTGGTGGTCCGGCCGGAGGGACAGATCTGGCTGACCGGCCTCACCGCCGGTGCGAGGACGTTTCCCCAGACGCTCCGCATCAGCGGCTCGGGCGTCGGGGCGAACGGCCATGCCGCGATCGTGAACGACGCCGCCTCGGCCAACGCGGTCGCCCTCACGGGGCCGATCGTGCTCGAGGCCGACGCCACCATCGCCGCCCTCAACAACGCCACCTATGTGTTTGGCTCCGGCTCGACCGGCTTCGCCCAGGCGGGCGGGGCCCGAACGCTGACGATCGCCCAGGCGACCGGCACCAGCACGGTCTCGGGCCCCATCGGCGTGAGCACGTTCGTGAAGGCGGGAAACGGCGTGCTCCGGCTGGGTTCGGCGAACCGCATCGCCGACACGACGGACGTGCGACTCGACGCCGGCACGCTCCACCTCGGGGACACGACCGACCAGGTGGCCACCTTCACGATGGCAGGGGGCACGATTGCGAGCGGCACCCTGCGGGCGACGTCGTACGACCTCCGTTCGGGTGCGTTTTCCGCGGTCGTCACAGGCTCGGGCTCGATCCTGAAGACCGGCAGCGGCGCGGTCACGCTGTCCGGCTCGGCGGTGTCGTTCACGGGCACCACCTCGATCACCGGCGGCGTGCTTTCCATCACGTCGACGACCGCGCTCCCCGGCTGGAACGTCGCCGGGCGTTTCGCGGTCTCTCATGGCGCGACGCTTGCCGTGCCGGCGTCGTTCACCGACGCGACGATCGCCACGCTCGTGAACACGGGCAACTTCGCCGCCGGCGGCCGGCTCGGCCTCACCACGAGCGGCACCACGCGATCGCTTGCGTTCGGGGCCGGAAGCCAGGGGGCTCTCGGCCTGCTGCTCGCCGGTTCGGGCACGGTCACGGCGACCGGATCCAATGGCTACTCGGGAGGCACGGTCCTCTCCGGCGGACTCGCCCGCGTGACCGCGGCCGCCGGACTGGGCAGCGGCACGGTCACGATCACGGGCTCCGCCGCCCGCGTGGCTCTCGGCAGCAACGTCGCCCTCGCGAACGACTTCGTGATCGACGGCCCGTCGGGAGTGGTCTCCAACGGGGTGCTCCAGTACGAGGGGGCCGGGACCGGCCGTCTCGCCGGCGGCACGGTGACCGTGCTCGGCAGCCCGTCGAGCGGCGGGGCGTTCGCCAGCACGGGCGGCGGCACGCTCGTCGTCGAGGGAGCGGTGAACGCTCCGACGGGGGCCACGGTGAGCATGCGAATCGGCACGGTCGTGTTCGGGGGCGGGGGCACCTACGGCACGTTCTTCATCAACGAGGGCACGGCGCGGCTGGGCCGCCACGACGGGCTTTCGACCGCGGCCACCGTGACGGTCGCGGCGAGCGCCAACGCCACGCTCGACCTCGCGGGCTTCGATCAGTCGCTCTCCGGCATCCTCAAGGGGCCGGGCGCCGCCACGATCGGCAACAGTTCCACCAGCCGCGATGCCACCCTCACGCTCACGGGCAGTTCCACCTTCGCCGGCACGATCGCAAGTGCCGTGGGGGGCGGCACGCGGCGCACGCATCTGGCCGTGGATGGCGGTTGGCTGCGGCTCAGCGGGTCGAACACCTTCTCCGGCACCACGACCGTCCGCGCCGGCACGCTCGAGATCACGACGACCCGCGGCCTCGCGGCGTCGCCCATTCGCCTGCTCGCCGGAGGCACCCTCGCGGCATCCGGCACCGGAGGGCTCGCCGTCACGGCGCTCTCCCTCGAGGGCGGGCTCGTCGACCTGGGCGCCGGGCGACTGACGATCGCCGCCGGCGGAATCGTGGCGGCGGACCTCAAAGCGGTCCTGGCGGACGGGCGGGGCGCGGGCGGCTGGAACGGCTCGATGGGGATCAGGTCTTCGGCCATCGCCGCGGCGGTCGCCGCCGGTTTGCCGCGCAGCCTGGGCTGGCTCGAGAACGGCGACGGCTCGTTCACCATCGCCCCTGCCGCCCCCGGCGACACGAACCTCGACGGCACGGTGGACGTGCTCGACGCCGCCGCCTTCGCCTCCGCGATCCGCTACGACACCGGCGCGGGCGCCTCGTGGGCGACTGGCGATTTCAACTTCGACGGCCTCTCCGACATCCTCGACCTCTCCGACATGCTGGGGGGCGGACTGTACGACGCCGGCGCCTACCAGTCGACCGGGGCGGCCCTGGTGGCGGTCCCCGAGCCGGCAGGGTTCGGGGTCGCCGGGGCCGTGCTCCTCGCGATCTCGCTCGCAGGTGGCCGGGCCCGGCGCAGGATGGGCCCATGAACTCGCCCGGTTCCCGCAGCGCCGTGCGGCAACGCCTCGTCGCTGCGGTCGCAATCGCGGCCGCGGGGGGCCCGGCGTTCTGCCAGACGCTCGCCTTTCCCGAGGCCCAGGGATTTGGCCGGTTCGCCGCCGGGGCACGCACGAGTCTCGCGAGCGCGTCGGTCTACCGCGTGACCAACCTCAACGACTCGGGGCCGGGCTCGTTTCGCGACGCCGTCAGCCAGTCGAACCGCTTCGTGGTGTTCGACGTCGGCGGCATCGTGACGCTCAATAGCATCGCGGTCGTGAGCAGCAACGTCACGATCGCCGGGCAGACCGCCCCCGGCGGCTTCGCCCTCTACGGCGACCGGGTGGCCTTCACGGGTGCCAACAACACCGTCAGCCGCTACATCGCGGTCCGCAAGGGGGAGGCGGGCACGCGGGAAGACTCGGTGAACCTGTCACGCGGCACGAACATCATGTTCGACCACATGTCGGTGACCTGGGGCGTGGACGAGACGTTCTCCATGAATCCGTCTCCAGATCAGGTGATCGACAACATCACGATCCAGAACACGGTGATCGCGCAGGGGCTCGACCGGCTCGGCCACAGTGCCGGCGGCCTGATGACGCTCGGCGAGGGGAGCCGGTTCAGCATCATCAAGAGCCTGTTCGCCGACAACGTGACCCGTAACCCCAAGGTCCGTGGCGAAAACGAGTTCATCAACAACGTCGTCTACGGGTACGAGACCGCCGGCTACATCATGGGCGACACCGTCAACATGACGTCGCACGCCAACGCGATCGGCAACTACTTCATCGAGGGGCCGGTCGACGGCAGCTCGCAGTTCGCCTCCGGCACGCCACAGTTCGAGATCTACGGGGCCGACAACTGGGTCGACGGCGACCGCGACGGCGTGCTGGACGGCGGCCGCATCGGCACGTACCCGGGAGCCACGGTGATGACCACTCCCTTCGCGTTCCCGACGACCGCGTCCATGACTGCCCAGCAGGCCGTGGCGCACGTGACGGCGAACGCGGGGCCGACGATCACCCGCGACGCAGTCGACACGCGGATCATGCAGGGCGTGCTCAGCTTCGGCACGGCGGGCGGCGTGATCCAGTACGACACCGATCTGTTCCCCGGCTATGCCACCGACCCGGTCTACCTCAACCGCCGGAGCCGGCCGGTCGACACCGACAACGACGGCATGCCCGACTTCTGGGAGCGCTCCCGCGGGCTCAATACCGCGAGCGGCACCGACTGGAAGACCCTCACCACCGGCAGCTACACGAACCTCGAGGCCTATCTCAACGAGCTTGGCGGCGACGCGACGGCCGGCGGCTGGACGGCGGCAAGCGGCACCTGGTCGACGGGCACGTGGTCGGGCGTCCGCCCGAACCTGACGACGGTCGCATCGGTTTCGGGCAGCGTCACCGTGGCCTCCGGGCAGGCCCTGGCCCGGCGGCTCGAGGTGGGCGAGACGGCGGCTGGCACGGTGGCGGTCACGGGCGGTGCGCTCAGCGTGTTCGACAGCCTCCGGATCGGTGGCTCGGCCGGGGGCAGCGTCAGCGTCGCCCCCGGGGCGATTCTCAGTGCCGGCGAGATCGTGCTCGGCGGCAGCGGGTCTTCGGCCGGCGACGGATTTCTCGCGGTCACCGGGGGCACGCTCCAAGCCTCGTACCTCCGCGCCGCCACGCCCGGCAGCCGCGTGACCCTGACGGGCGCCACGATCGTGTGCACCGCGCCGCCGGTGATCGCCGTGCCCACGACCACCGGATCGAACTGCACGATCGTCACCCCGGCCGGAACCGGCACCTGGAGCGGCAGCATCTCGGGGAGCGGCTGGCTGACCAAACAGGGCGAGGGCACGCTCGTGCTTTCGGCCTCCAACGCCTTCAACGGCTCTCTCCGCGTGGACGCGGGCACGGTCGCCCTCAACCACGTGGCGGCCACCGGCACCGCCGCCATCATGCTCGCGGGAGGCAACGTGTCGTTTGGATCCGTCTCGGGCATCGCGACGCCGATCGCGATGCTCGCCACCTCGGGCACGATCTCCGCCGGTGGGATCACGCTCAACGGCTCGATCAGCGGGTCGGCGGTGGCCCGGCTCGCGGTCGCCACCACGACCACCGGCAACCTCACCCTGTCGGGATCGCTGTCGAACTTTTTAGGCACCCTCGACTTCAGCCCCTCCACCGGCAACGTCCGGCTCAATGGCTTCGCCGCCACCGGAGGGCCGGCGACGACGTTCGCCCTCGGTGATTCCACCGCCGCGATCCGCACCGCGTTCGGCGCCACGGTGCAGCTCGGCTCGCTCACCGGCGGCACGGGCACACGGCTCCAGGGTGCGACCAACAACTCCGACGCCGTGACGTACGTGATCGGCGGCAAGGGATTGAGCACGTCGTTCGACGGCACGATCACGGACGGCGTCTTCACCACGCCGGGGATCGTGTCGCTCACCAAGACCGGCACGGGCGCGCTGACGCTGTCGAACGGCGCGAGCACCTACAGCGGCGCGACACGGGTGTCGGGGGGCACGCTCGCAGTCGCCGTGCTGGCCAACGGGGGCGTCGCCAGCGGCATCGGTCAGTCGTCCGCCGACCCTGCCAATCTCGTGCTCGCGGGCGGCACGCTCCGCTACACCGGCGCCGGGGGCACGGTCGACCGC
>CAIKWU010000197.1 GCA_903831155.1 uncultured Planctomycetaceae bacterium
CGTGGCCGAGGGCCACGAGGGTGTCGAGAATCTCTTCGCCCCGCGGCGTCTTGGCGTTTTTGAAGAACTTCGCCACCTCGGCCGCCGTCATCGCCCGGCCGACCGCGTTGAGCGCGCCTTCCGCCAGTTGCGAGCGCCCAGACGACGTGAATCCGGCTCGACATGACGCCGAGGAAAAAAGGATCGTCCAGCCCAAACGAGATGGTGCCGTGTTCGCTAAGCGTGCCAATTTGGCCTGCCCTCGTTCCCCTGAGCCGCTGGTGAATGACCTTCCATGGATGGCAAGCGTATCCGCCGACGGTGGGGATCGCCTACCAGGCTAGCGAGCGAATTTGAGAAAGCTTATCCCGCCTCATCAAAAAACGATAAGGTCGGATAAGGTCTGTCAATGTCATGAGTTCCGTCACCAATCCCACGCCCCCGGGGCCGGTGGCTCGCCGCTAGAACTCGCAGGTGGTCCGCGGAATTCTCTGGCGGGTGATGCCCGAGTCTCGCTGAGCGGTGCGGCGGCAGGACGCGCTACTCCGTGAACACGCCCATGCGGCGGAACTTCTCGTAGCGCTCCGACACCAGTTGGTCGCGAGGCCTGGCGAGCAGTTCGCGGAGGCTTCGCGCGAGGAACATCTTCAGCCGGGCCGCCATCCGTCGCGGATGCCGATGGGCGCCGCCCGCCGGTTCCTCGATCACCGCGTCGATCACGCCGAACTCCTTGAGGTCGGCCGACCGGAACCGCAGCGCCCGGGCCGCGTTGGCCTTGAACTCCACGCTCTTCCAGAGGATCCCGGCACAGCCCTCCGGGCTGATCACGCTGTAATACGCGTGCTCGAGCACCGCCACCCGGTCGCCCACGCCGATGCCGAGCGCGCCCCCCGAGCCCCCCTCGCCGATCACCACGCAGACGATCGGCACCGGGAGCGTGGCCATCAGGAACATGCTCTCGGCGATCACCTGGGCCTGGCCACGTTCCTCGGCTCCCACGCCGGGATAGGCACCGGGCGTGTCGATCAGGCAGATCACCGGCAGGCCGTATTTGGCGGCCAGCTTCATCTTGCCCATCGCCTTGCGGTAGCCCTCAGGATGGGCGCACCCGAAGTGGCAGGCCTGCCGCTCGGCCAGCGTCTTGCCCTTCTGATGCCCGATCACCAGCACCTTGTATTCATCGAGCTTTGCGAACCCGGTGAGCATCGCGCGGTCGTCGCCGAACGACTTGTCGCCGTGGAGCTCCACGAACTCGTCGAACACGAGGTCGAGGTAGTCGCTCGTCTTCGGGCGGTTGGGGTGCCGGGAGACCTCCACCGTCTGCCAGGGATCGAGCCCGCCGAAGACCTTCTTCTGAACCTCGACGAGTTCACGCTTCAGCCGTCGGAGTTCCTCCTGCTGCTGGCCGCCCAACGGGGCGGATTCGAGCGTGGCGATCCGATCCTCGATCTCGTAGATCGGCTTCTCGAGCGGCAGGCGGTGCAGTCCGGCGGCCATCGGCGCGGGGTCTCCAGAGAGGACGATTCGGACCCCTGAGTGTCGCCCCTCGCGAAATCCCGCGTCAACCGCGGAAATCGGCCGCTACACGGCCACCCGCTCCACGAGCCGGATCGAGCGGAGCTGCTGCAGCACGTCCCTCATCGAGGCCGGCCGGTCCGACGGCTTCTTGGCGAGCATCTGGCGGAGATACTTCGCCCCGCCCGTCGTCGCATGCTTGTTGAAGGCGTCCACCGCGGGCACCACCGCCGAGACGTGCTTGTTGAGCAGGTCGTTGGTGTCGGCTCCCGTGTAGGGCGGCCGGCCCGCGATCAGTTCGAAGATCACGCAGCCGAAGGAGTAGATGTCGCTGCGGGCATCGAGCGCCTCGCCGCGTATCTGCTCCGGCGACATGTAGCTCGGCGACCCCTGGGCCGGCGTCTTGCTGCCGAGAAGCTTCCCCAGAAAGCCCGACGACTTCGCCGCGATCGCCAGGTCGATCAGCTTCACCTGCCCGTCCTCGGCGGCGAGGATGTTGTCGGGCTTCACGTCGCGATGCACCCAGCCGCGAGCGTGCATGTGATCGAGCGCGAGGGCCGTCTCCGTGACGATCCGTTGGAGCTTCGGCACGAGGGCCTCCACGCCCGCCGCGATCTGCTTCTTCAGGTTGGCCGCCGGGAAGTATTCCATCACCAGGTGCGGCAGCCCCCCCTCCTCCGAAAACCGGTCGATCTTGATGATCGTGGGATGGTCGAGCGAGCTGGCAACCTTCAGCTCGTGGTCGAGCAGTTTCCGCTGGCCGGCATCCTTGGCCATGGCCGGCACGATCAGCTTCACGGCCACCTGCTTGTTGCGGGCCTTGGTGTCGAGACCCTCCCAGACCTGGCAGTGCTTCCCGAGTCCGATCTGCCGGACGAGTTTGACCGGGCCGAGTTGTTCGGGAAGCGGAGGCATGGTGCGGATGTTGTACCGAAATCCGCCGTCCGCGGCTTCACGGCCCACGGCACCTTACGGTCACGAACGCAGCACCGGGCTGGCCGTGCCGTCAGGCAGGCCAGGCGGCCCCGAGGTCGATCGTCACGAGCACGAGGCCCTGCGGCGGTGCCGTCGGCCCTGCGGCGGGTCGGCTCCGGGCGGCGAGCGCCTCGCCGAGCCAGGCGGGAGACCGCCGCCCCGCGCCGACCATCACCAGCGAGCCGGCGATGATCCGCACCATGTTGTACAGAAAGCCGTTGCCCTCGACCTCGATCCAGACCTCGGCCCCTGCCGCATCGCTCGCCAGCGGGGGCCGAACAACCTCGAGGGTGTGGATGGTGCGGACCTTCGAGAGCCGCGTGGACGGAGTGGTCTCGAAGCTCGTGAAGTCGTGCTCGCCGACGAGCGCCGCCGCCGCATCCCGCATCCGACCCTCGTCGAGCCGCCCTCGCCACCGCCAGACGAGATGCCGATCGAGCACAGGCCTCCAGGCGGCGTCGTGGATGCGGTAGCGATAGCGTTTCCTGACCGCCGCCGACACGGGGTCGAACTCGGAGCCGACCTCCCTGCCCTCCCGCACGGCGATGTCGGGGGGCAGCTTCGCGTTGAGCGCCCGCACCCAGACCTCGGCGGAGTGGCCGCTTGCCGACGTGAACGCCGCCACCTGGTCGAGCGCATGCACGCCCGCATCGGTGCGGCTCGCCCCCCTGGGCACGAGGTCCTCGCCGGACACGTCCCGGATCGCCGCCGCGAGAGCCCCCTGCACCGTCTGCCTGCCGGGCTGGATCTGCCAGCCCGAGTAGCGGGTGCCTTCGTAGGCGAGCCGGAGGGCGATCCGCCGCGCCGCCGCCGGCGACTCGTTCGCGGCCTCGTCGCCGCCGGCAGACGGCGGCGGGGTCATGACCGCGCCGGGTGCCCTGCCCCCTTCAGGCCGTGCTTCGCCAGGTACTCGGCGATCTGCACGGCGTTGGTGGCCGCGCCCTTGCGGAGGTTGTCGGACACGCACCACAGCGCGATGCCGTTGGGGCAGGAGATGTCCTCGCGGATGCGGCCCACGAACACCTCGTCGTGGCCGCTCGCCGTCCGCGGCTGCGGATACGTCTTCGCGGCGAGATCGTCCTCGACCACGATCCCGGGGAACGCCGCGAGGAGCCTGCTCGCCTCCTCGGCCGAGAGCTTCTTCTCCGTCTCGATCAGGATCGACTCGCTGTGGCCGTTGGCGACCGGCACGCGGACGCAGGTGGCACTGACCGCGATCGACTCGTCGCCGAGGATCTTCCTCGTCTCGAGCACCATCTTCATCTCCTCGCTCGTGAACCCGTTGGGCCGCGGCGAGCCGATCTGCGGGATGAGATTGGCGGCGATCCGGTGCGGAAACACCTGCTTCGATTCGGGCTCCTTCGCGAGCCACGACGTCGTCGCCTGCTCGAGTTCGCGGGTCGCGGCCAGGCCCGCGCCGCTGACCGCCTGATACGTGCTCACGATCACCCGCTTCACGCGGGCGGCGTCGTGGAGGGGCTTCATCACCATCACCATCTGCGTGGTCGAGCAGTTGGGGCTGGCGATGATGCCCTTGTGGGTGGCGATCGCCTCGGGATTCACCTCGGGAATCACCAGCGGCACCTCGGGATTCATCCGGTAGTAGGCGCTCTCGTCGACGACGACCGTGCCCCGCTCCACCGCCCATGGCACGAACTCGGCCGCCACCTCGTCGGGCGTGCTGCCGATCGCCACGTCGACGCCCTTGAAGGAGTCGGGCGTGAGCACCTCCACGTCGACGGTCGTCTCGCCGACGCGGACGGGGGTGCCGGCCGAGCGGGCCGACGCGAGCAGCTTGATCCGCTTGGCGGGAAACTTCCGCGCCGCGAGCATGTCGAGGATGATGCGGCCCACGGCGCCCGTGGCGCCGACGACGGCGAGCGTGTCGATCATGGATGATCCGAAGAGGTTGCTGGGAAGGTGGATGACGAAGGTGACGTGGCCGCGAACGGCCGGAGGAGCCCTGCGAACGCGGCAGCCGGCACGAACGCGAGGTTGGCGGTGATCATCGCCAGACCAAACTCCATCATGCCCATGGCAAGGCCGATCCCCAAGTGGACCAGCACCGCCATCGCGAGGCAAAGCCGCCGCGTCAGCCGCGGCCAGACGAGGGCGGCGTAGCCGGCCTCCCACCAGAGCGTGGCCAGGGTCAGGGCGTTGACCACCAGCGGGTGGGCGGCGAGGCCGCGGAGGTCGAGCGTGCGGTAGCGGTCGTTGGCGACGGCTCCCCAGAGGGCCGTGCCCTCCCACCAGCTCGCGCCGAAGAGTTTGCCGGTCCCCGAGAAGAAATAGACCACGCAGAGGTGGACCTGCAGGAGCCGCAGCGCGAGGTTCGCGCGGACGGAGGGCTCCCCTGCCCTGCCCTGCCCCGGCCCGGCGAGCAGGCGGTCGACCGAGAGCCGTGCCCCTGCGGGGCCGATCAGCAGCGGCACCAGCAGCATGCCGAGCGTGTCGTCGAGACCGAACACGTTGAGCGGAGCGCGGTTGGCGGCGCTGACGAGCCCGAGAAAGGAGACCAGTGCCGCCAGCGGCGTGGCGAGACCGATCGTGAGCAGGATCGCGGCCACGAGCGACACGCCCCCCACCACGCGGATCATCGTGGGCGACGAGGCGGCGAAGTAGAGGCTCCACTGCCACGGCTGATCGTTCATCCGCCAGACCTGGTCGGGCCGCAGCCAGCCGCGGTCGCCGAAAAAGGCGTCGGCATCGAGCAGCCAGACCACGCACGCCCAGGAGAGAATCGCGCCCGTGACGATCCGGATGACGGCAAGCGGCAGCGGGTCGGCGGGCGTGAACCAGAAGTCGGTCCAGGCGGCGGCCCACTCGCCGCACCAGCCGCGGCGGGGCTCGACGCTGCTCGCCGGCACCGTGGCCGGTGCGGCGCGACGGCGGCGATCGGGGACGGTTCGCAGGGTCGTCATGGCTGCGGCTCCGCCCAGGCGTAGGATCCCAGCGGCGTGACGGCGTCGGCATAGGTGCCGCTCGAGAGCACCTCGGCAGGATCGGGCAGGTAGTGCTCGACCGTTTCGAGCGAGATGCTCAGGCCACCCTCCTGCCGCAGCAGGTTGGTGGCCACTCCCTTCACCAACGGCTGCCAGTCCTGCCTGGCCCGCTCGCGAACCTCGGGGGGAGCATCGACCGGCGGCACGAGGGCCGAGATCTTCTCGCTCACCATGAACCGGCGGTGGTAGAGCAGCCGAGGACGGTCGAGCGTGTCGTCGGGGATGCGGCCCGTCTTCGTGGAGCCGTCGGGCATGGTCATGGTCCAGCGGATGGTGTGGCCCGGCCCGGGGTTGGGGGCGAAGAACCGGTAGCCGTGGCCGAGGTAGAGCGAGCCGACGAGCGGCCGCAGCGGCTGCAGCATCCGGTTGGCCAGGTCGCTCGCCGGCGCGGGGCCGGCCAGCGGCGGCATCACGACGGCGGCGAGGTAGACGAGGATCGCCACCGAGGCGCACGCCCGCGCCACCGGCGACCAACCGCTCGCAGGACTCGCGGGCACAGCCTTCGCATTCATGAACGCAGGAACCATTTCAAAAAGGGCATCGCAGTGAGGATCGGGTGGCGCCGCTGCCCCGCTTCACCGCGGCCTCTCGCAACCGTAGGTCGTGAACGAGAAACGCGTTTTTCTCGCTCGCCAGTTCCGGTTGTGCAGGTCATGCCGGAAACAACACGACGGCCAGAGCCGCGAATCGCCTCTCCATCCGGGCGATCTCCGGACGGGCACGACCTCGGCGGGCGCTGCCCATGCCGGCACGGAACGCAAAACCCCCGCGTGGCACTGGGCCACGCGGGGGTCTCGTGAACTCGATCGGACCGGTCCGCCGCTCAGTTGAGCGAGGCGGTGGTCTCGGCCGAAGCCGTGCGAACGGCCGGGTCGAGGGTGAGATCGACCGTGTCGCCGGCGGCGAGGTCGATCACCTTCGAGACCATCCGCTCCTGGCCGTCGACGACGGACGCGACGCGGATCTCATAGCCCTTCCAGCTCTTGCCGGCCGACAGGCTCGAGGTCTCGAACGTCCGCACGTCGCCGGTCGAGGCGGTGGCGTTGCCCGCCAGCCAGACCTTGGCATCGGCCGGCACGCGGAGCGTGACGGTCGTCTTCGGGGCCTCGACGGCCGCGGTGAACGACACGCTCGAACGCTGGCCGGCGGTCAGCGAGACGACCTTCGTCGACTCCTTGCCGGCGGCGTTCGCCATCTTGACGACGAACTCGT
The DNA here is from genome assembly GCA_903831155.1 of uncultured Planctomycetaceae bacterium. Classification (GTDB taxonomy): domain Bacteria; phylum Planctomycetota; class Planctomycetia; order Pirellulales; family UBA1268; genus QWPN01. The sequence continues at coordinate 6,684 of CAIKWU010000197.1, forward strand.
ACTTCTGGCCGGCCACGAGGCCCCGCGACAGGTAGCGGCGAACCGCGCCCTCCGAGGTGGTCTTCGAGCCGTTGACGAAGATCGTCGCGTCGGCCGGCACCTCGACGACGAGCAGCGCGCCGTCGGCCGGCACGGTCTCGCGGGAGGTGGAGTCGTTGAGGCCGGGGACGGCCGAGGGCGTGCCGATGATCTCGCCGCCGGTCATCGACGGGGTTTCGTCGATCACGCGATACGACTCGATCGGCATCGCCGACGAGTAGCCCTCGACGGCGCCCGACGTGGCATAGCCGCCGTACGAGCCGCCGGCGGACCCGCCGTACGAGCCGCCGGAGGAACCACCCGACGAACCGCCGGACGAGCCACCCGATGAACCAGAGGAGTAGGCATACGAGTAGGACCCGCCGGACGAGCCGCCCGACGAACCACCGGACGAGCCGTGGCGGTAGGCCCGCATCGCCCGCTTGTAGGCGTGGTGCGAGCCCCAGCTGCCGCCGGACGAACCACCCGACGAGCCATACGAGGCATACGAGCCGTAGCTGCCGCCGGACGAGCCGCCGCCGTACGAGCTGTAGCTGCCACCCGAGGAGCCGCCGGACGAACCGCCCGAGGAACCCGACGAGCCGTAGCCACGATAGCGGTGATGCCAGCCGGCCTGCACGTCGCAGGCCGCCGCGGCGACCGCGACGAACGAGATCATTCCAGCGATCCGGACCCAGCGACGATGCGCCACCATTTCGATCTATCTCCCGGGGAATTTCGCGATCCGATGCGCTCGACCCCGAACCGATTCCGGTGGCCCAGCAACAGGTGCCGCAAAGATAGTTTGCGGGTCAGGCAAATCAAGGAATCTGGGAAAGATATTCTGCCTGGACTCCGACGGACCGCGAAGCCTGAGGCGCACCTGCTCGACAAGACGCCTGAAAACATGGGGAAAAACGCGTTTTCTCGATCCGAGGCGGCAGCCAGCCTGCGGCAGACTCACCGCCCGACCGCTCCCCCACGCCGGGTCACCGTCCGCCTGCGGGCCGGCTTCCGACGAGCGTGATCTCGAACACGAGCACCTCGTTGGGGCCGATGGCCGGGGGCGATCCCTGTTCGCCATAGCCGAGCGCCGGCGGGACGTGGATCCGCCACTTCGAGCCGGCCTTCATCAGGGGCAACGCCTGCTGCCACGCCGGCACCACCTCCCGCAGCGGGAAGTCGATCGGTGTGCCGGGTTCGCTCGCATCGAACTCCCGTCCGTCGATGTGCCGGCCGGCATAGTGCGCCGTCACGATGTCGTCGGCGGCCGGCTGTGGCCCCTTCCCCTCCTCGAGCACCTCGTAAAGGAGCCCGTTGGGCAGCGCCGTCACGCCCTTCTCGCCGGCCTTGGCGCGGAGGTAGGCCGTTCCCTTCTCGAGGTTCGCCTTCGCCGCCGCCTGCATCTTCGCCATCATCTCCTGCTGCTTCCGCCGCATGGTGGCCTCGAGGCCGGCGAGCGCGGCGCGAAAGCGGGCGTCGTCGAGCTTCGGCCTGCCGCCCCCCACCGCATCAGCGATGCCGGCCGCCAGCGTCGAGGTGTCGACAGGCGACCCCATCTCCTTCTGCTCCGCGAGGATCTGCTGGCCGATCTGGAAGCCGAGGGCATAGCCCATGTCCTCAGCCGACGCGGCCGGCGGGGCGGGCGCCGCCAGGGGCTCGACCGTCTGGGCCGACGTGGCGGCGGGAGCGACGACTGCCAGGCAGGCGGCGGTCAGCACGATGAGCGGGACGTTTCGACGCATGGCACCCATGACTCCCGTTGGCGAGGTGTGCGGCGGCGGACACGACGGCCGCCCCGCTGACTGGCGTGGAGGATAGCAAAATCGGGCCAGCAGAGGGCCGTCGCTCACTCGCGATCGGGCGAGGCGGGGCGGGCGAGCGCACCCTTCGTAAGCTCGAGAAACGCGGTCTCGAGGTTGACCTCCTGGTCACGAAGCGCGACGAGCGCGTGACCGTCGGCGACGAGCCTCGCGGCGATCGCCGACGCATCGGGCACGCCGTCGGCCAACGCGACCACGACCTCGCCGTCACGGACGGTGACGGCGGCCGCCTCCGGGCACCGCTCCAGAGCCCGCGCAGCCGCCTCGGGCGATCCCGCGACGCGGATCCGCACGGTCGGCCGCCCGCGGACCTGGGCGAGCAGGTCCTGCACGTCGCCGCAGGCGAGCAGGCGTCCATATTCGATGATGCCGACCCGGTTGCAGATGTCGGCGAGCTCCGGAAGGATGTGGCTCGAGACGAGGATCGTCTTGCCCATGCCCTGGAGCCGCTTGAGCAGGTTCCGCATCTCGATCCGGGCCCGGGGGTCGAGGCCGCTGGCGGGCTCGTCGAGGAGCAGCACCTGCGGGTCGTGCAGGAGCACGCGGGCGAGGCCGAGCCGCTGGGTCATGCCCCGCGAGAGGCTCGTCACCAGCTCGTCGCGCTTGGCCACGAGGTCGACGAGTTCCAGCGACCGCTCCGCCACCTGCCGTCGCTGCGGGCCGTCGATCCGGTAGGCGGCCGCGAAGAACTCCAGGTACTCGATCACCCGCATGTCGTCGTAGACGCCGAAGATGTCGGGCATGTAGCCGATCGACCTGCGGATCTCGCGGGGGTGCGTGTAGATCGAGTGCCCGCAGACGTAGGCCTCGCCCCAGGTCGGGGAGAGCAGCGTGGAGAGGATGCGGATGGTCGTCGTCTTCCCGGCACCGTTCGGGCCGATGAAGCCGAAGAGATCGCCCTGCGCCAGCGTGAGGTCGAGCGAGTCGAGGGCGACGAAGTCGCCGTACTTCTTGGTCAGATCGACGGTCTCGATCATGGCGAGGGCTCCGCGGCGACGGGAACGACGATGCGAACGAGCGACGAAGCGGCGGCCACGGGCGTCGCCGCGCCGCCGGCACGGGCCCCCAGCCGCCAGGCGGTGGAATGGATCGACGGATCGGCCTCGCCCACGAGCACGGCCCGGTCGACCGCCAGCAGCGGCGAGAGGTCGAGCCGGCCGAGCCGGCCGCCGAACATCCCGGTGTAGCCATGGCCACCCGCGGCCGCATGGAACCCCGCGACCTCCAGAATCCTCGCCACGTCGGTGGCCGCGGCATCCCAGCGGGTCGTCGCGTCCCGCTCCTTCACGGCCCCGCGTCGCGTGAGGGCGCTGGCGAGCGAACGAGGCCCGCGTCCGGCCGCACAGTCATACCGGTCGCCCGGCCGCATGGTGCCGACGTCGTACAACCAGCCCGCATGCAGCAGCCGGCACTTCTCCAGCGGAAAGGGCAGCCGGTGGGAGATCGATCCGGCGAGCGTCCGCTGGGTGGTACCCGCGAGCGTCGATTCCACCAGGTCCGCCGCCACGCCACCGGACCATCGCGCCTCGAACAGCCGGCTCGCCCCCGCCGCGATCGGCACCCCGCTCAGCTCCGCGAGGCTGCCACCGTAGCCGTAGTTCGCCGCGGCCAGCGAGGGATGCGCCACCGCCGCGTCCATGCCGCCGAATCCGCCCCCGGCATCGGCGAACCACGAGACGGCGGCCTCCACCGGCGTGACGAGCGGCGCCACGGATGGCGCGACGGACACGTCGAGCCGATCGTTGCCGCCCGACATCACGGCGGCCCAGGCCGAGCCGCGGGCCGTCGCGGTGGCGGCGTCGATGTCGATCACGTCGGCGGTCACGCATGAGGCGAGCCCCGTCAGGCCGCGGGCCGGCGCGAGCGCGACCGCCGCGGCCGCGAACCCGGCGGCCACCACGGGCAACGACACCCAGGCGAACCATGGCCGCGAGGACCAACGCGACGCGATCCACCAGTCGAGCGGATACAGCGCGAGCACGTAGAGCAGCCCGAGCCCGGCAACCATCTCGAACGACGGCACCCGTGGCCGTCGCCCCGATTCCCGCGACGGGAAGGTGTCGAGGGCGGAGCGAAGCTGGGCCGCGAGATCGCCTGCCCGCGGCCCGCCGGCGGCGGCCGTGTCGGCCCCCTTCCCCTCCCTGCCCTCGATCGCCGCGAACAGCAGCGGTTCGCTGCCCGGCCACTCACGAAACGGTGGACGGTCGAGATCGAGGCCGACCCAGGTGACCGTGCCGAAGCCGTGGGCCCGGCGCACCACGAGCGGCAGGCTCGACGCCCCCTCGACGGCCGCGGCCTCGACGACCCCGCCGACCGGACCGACGAACCGTGGGGCCACGAGCCCCTCGGGAGGCACTCGCTCCGCGAGCCCGGTGACGCGGGCGAAGGCCTCGACGGCACCGACCCGTCGCAGCGGCACGGCGCGCTCGAACCGGCCCGGCAACCACGACGACGCAGTGCCCGTGAGCCGGGCTGCCGACTCTCCCGCGAGCATCACCAGCCTGCCCCCGGCACGAACCCACCCGTCGATCTCGGCCAGGCGCGCGTCCGGGAGCGACGGCACGCTCGCCCCGCACACGACGATCACCCTGGCCATGTCGAAGGGCATCGCGGACGCCGCGGTCGCGGAGGCATCGGTGACGACGACCACGCGGCTCGATGATCCCCGCTCGCGATCGACCAGCCGCAGCGCCCGGTTGGCCGCCGGCAGATCCCCGAACACGATCACCACCTCGGTCGTCGAAGGGATCGGCTCGCCGACGGCCAGGCCCTCGATCGCACCACCGGCCGCTCCGGCTGCGGTCTCGAACTCGACCCTCACCCGGGAACTGGCGCGGCCGAATCGAACCACCGCCGCGGCCGCGGCCCGACCGGCGTCATCGACGATCACCGGCACGAACGGTGAGGCAACGAACTGCCCGTCCGGATCCTCCGCGGCCAGCCGCACGCGGCGGCCGTCGAGGGCTCCGTCGGATGGCCACGACATCTCCAGCGGGGTCCACGCCCCGACCCGCCACGCGCCGCCGATGCCGGCGCGGATCTCGGGGTCGGCCGCCCGGGAATCCCGCACCGTCGCAAGGCAGGCTGCGACGGCGAGCACCGCCACGAACCGCCGCCGGCTCATGGCTTCTCCGCGTCCGGACACGTGCAGGCGAACTGGCCGCACCCGGGGCAGCCCGTGCCGTACTTCCGCCGGACTGCGTCCTCGAGGTCGACGCCAGCGACATTCGCGATCGTCGCCAGCCAGGCGATCACGTCGGCGAACTCATACGCCTGCTCGTCGGGGGTGCCGCTCCGCAGGGCCGTGGCCAGTTCGCCGATCTCCTCCGTGAGCCACATGAATGTGCCTTCCACGCCCCGCGACGCATCCTTCTCGTGATACATCGTGCGGATCAGGGTCTGCAGTTCGCGAAGCGTCATGGCGGCCACCGGTGCCCGTGGTGTCGCCGGCCTCGCCGGCCGGCTGGGGCCGAGTCTACAAAAAGCAGGCGCCGTCGTGCGCCGCGACCGCCGGATGCCGAGGGCGGGACCACCCGGTACGATGGCGGAATCGGTTCGACGCGGTGCAGCGCCGCGGCGGCCCCCCTTCCCTCCCGAGAGACGGTGGCGTTCTCGCATGACCAGTCCCCGCCCGATCCGCATCTTCGACACCACGCTCCGCGACGGCGAGCAGTCGCCGGGGGCGAGCATGAATCTCGCCGAGAAACTGGAGATCGCGCAGGCGCTGGTGCACCTCGGCGTGGACATCATCGAGGCCGGGTTCCCGATCGCCTCGCCCGGCGACTTCGAGAGCGTTCGCGAGATCGCCGCCGCGGTGAAGGGCTCGGCCGTCTGCGGCCTGGCCCGCTGCAACGATGCCGACATCGACCGCGCCTGGGAGGCGCTCGGTCCGGCCGAGCGGCCCCGAATCCACGTGTTCCTCGCCACGAGCTCGATCCACCGCGAGTTCAAGCTGCGGATGACCGAGGAGGAGGTTCTCGCCCGCGCCGTGGCCGGCGTGACGCGGGCGCGGAACCACTGCGCCGACGTCGAGTTCTCGCCCGAGGACGCCGCCCGCACGGAGATCGACTTCCTCTGCCGCGTGGTCGAGGCGGTGATCGCCGCGGGGGCGACCACCGTGAACATCCCCGACACCGTCGGCTACGCCACGCCCACGCACATGCACCGCGTGATCAAGAGCCTGGTCGACCGCGTGCCGAACATCGACAAGGCGGTGATCAGCACCCACTGCCACGACGACCTCGGGCTCGCCGTGGCCAACAGCCTCGCGGCGGTGGAGGCGGGGGCCGGCCAGATCGAGTGCACGATCAACGGCCTCGGCGAGCGGGCCGGCAACTGCTCGCTGGAGGAGGTGGTGATGGCGCTCCGCACCCGCGGCGACTACTACCAGTGCTCCACGCGGATCGTCACGCAGAAGCTCGTGCCCACGAGCCGGCTGGTGGCGAACATCACCGGCATCCAGGTGCCGAGGAACAAGGCGATCGTGGGCAAGAACGCCTTCGCGCACGAGTCGGGCATCCACCAGGACGGCATGCTCAAGGAGCCGCGGACCTACGAGATCATGCGGCCCGAGGACGTGGGCCTGGAGCGGACCGACCTCGTGCTCGGCAAGCACAGCGGCCGGGCCGC
>CAIKWU010000198.1 GCA_903831155.1 uncultured Planctomycetaceae bacterium
CGGCGGCAAGGGCATGCGGGTGGCCGCCAATGACCTGGCCCTGGCGAGTGCGTGGCAGCAGGCATCCGCCGAAGCCCAGGCAGCCTTCGGCAACGCGGGGATCTACATCGAGAAGTACACCGAGCGGCCGCGACACGTCGAGATCCAGATTCTCGGCGACCAGCACGGCAACGTGTTCCACCTCTGGGAGCGCGACTGCTCCACCCAGCGGCGGCATCAGAAGCTGATCGAGGAGAGCCCCTCGCCCCGGCTGCCCCAGGCGATCCGGCAGAAGATGGCCGACGCGGCGGTGCGGCTCGCGAAGACGGCCGGCTACTACTCGGCCGGCACCGTCGAGTTCATCGTCGACCAGCAGGACAACTTCTACTTCATCGAGGTCAACGCCCGGATCCAGGTCGAGCACCCGGTGAGCGAGATGGTCACCGGCATCGACCTCCTCAAGGCGCAGATCCGTGTCGCCGCGGGCGAGAAGCTCGATCTCAAGCAGGCCGACATCGTGCCCCGCGGCCACGCCATCGAGTGCCGCATCAACGCCGAGGACCCGGCCCACAACTTCCGCCCCAACCCCGGCCGGATCGAGCGGATCATCGCTCCCGGCGGGTTCGGCGTGCGGTGGGACTCCCACGCCACGACCGGCTACGTGGTGCCCCCGCACTACGACTCGCTCGTGGGCAAGCTGATCGTCCACCAGCCGACCCGCAAGGAGGCGATCGCCACCATGATCCGCGCCCTCAAGGAACTGCGGGTCGAGGGCATCAAGACCACCGTCCCGCTTCACCTCGAAGTGCTCGCCAACTCCGCCTTCCACGACGCCCAGGTCGACACGACTTTCGTGGAGCGGATGCTCGCCCGCTGATTTCGCCGACCGGCTTCTCCAGGAGTGATCGATGTCCGAGTCCCTCTCCCGCCCCGACCGTGCCACCCACCACTTCCGCCGCGTCGCGATCCTGTTCGCCGGCGGCCCCGCCCCGGGCGCCAATGCCGTGATCTCGACCGCGGCCACGTCGTTCATGCGCGAGGGCACGGAGGTGATCGGCATGAAGCACGGCTACTCGTCGCTCGCCGACTACTCCCCCGCAAAGCCGCTCGTCGAGGGCCGCGACTACATCAAGATCACGCCCGAGTTCCTCAAGCGGACCCGGAGCGGCCAGGGCATCATGATCGGGACCGCCCGCACGAATCCCGGCAAGCATGTCTCGCATCCCAGCCATCTCGACGATGCCGAGCGGGTGCAGCCGCTGAAGAACGCCTACGAGGGCCTGCGGTCGCTCGGTGTGGAGGCCCTGATCTCGATCGGCGGCGACGACACGCTCAAGACAGCCAACAAGTTCAAGCTCTACCAGGACCGCCTGCCGGCCGACGCCAAGCGGATCCCCGTGGTCCACCTGCCGAAGACGATCGACAACGACTACATGGGGATCGACTTCACGTTCGGCTTCTTCACGGCGGTCGACACGCTCGGCGGCGAGATCCGCAACCTGCTCTACGACGCGGAGGCGAGCCGGTCCTACTTCCTCTGCGAGACGATGGGCCGCAGCGCCGGCTGGCTCTCCTACGGGGCCGCGATCGCCGGCGAGGCGAGCCTCGTGATCAGCGTCGAGGACATCCACGGCAAGTACCGCGGCGAGGAGACGGTTACCGGCCCCAACGGCGAGACCAGGGTCAAGCCGGTGATGAACATCGACGCGGTCGTGGGCCGGATCGTGAAGACGATGCGGGTCCGCGAGGAGCAGGAAGGGAAGCAGTACGGCGTGATCGTGATGGCGGAGGGACTCGCCGAGTACCTTCCCGCGAAGGCCCTCGAAGGGATCCCCCGCGATGACCACGGCCACATCTCGATCTCCCACGTGCAGCTCGGCAAGATGTTCGCCAAGCTCGTGGGCGACGAGTTCAAGAAGCAGACGGGCCGCTCGCGGAAGGTGGTCGGCCTGCAGCTCGGCTACGAGGCCCGCTGCGCGAAGCCCCATGCCTTCGACGTGATGCTCGGCAGCCAGCTGGGCGTGGGCGGCTACCGGGCGCTCGCCGAGCGGGGCCTCAACGGCGTGATGGTGAGCGTGTCGGGCCAGCTCGACCTCAACTACGTGCCGTTCGAGGAGCTGGTCGACCCCAACACGCTCGTGACCGTGGTCCGCTACGTGGAGCGGGGCTGCGACTTCCACAAGCTCGCCCGGTTCCTCGAGACCTACGTCAACGAGTAAGGCGCATCGGTATTGCCCGTACAAGCCGACCGGCCGTA
>CAIKWU010000199.1 GCA_903831155.1 uncultured Planctomycetaceae bacterium
GGGCTCGACGGTCGCGTGCTCTGCGGCTACCAGGGCTGGTTCGCGGCCGAGGGCGACGGCGCCGGGATCGGCTGGCGGCACTGGCGGTCGGGCCGCGGACGGCTGACCTTCGACCTCCTGCCGGACGTCGGCGACCTGCCTCCCGAGGAACGCTTCACGCTGCCGATCGACGGCCCCGACGGCCCGCACGTCGAGGTCTTCAGCTCGTTCCTGGCTCCCACGGTCCGGCGGCACTTCCGCTGGATGCGGGAGTACGGGATCGACGGCGTGTTCGTGCAGCGGTTCGCCGTCTGCCTTCGCGACCCGGGCACGCTCGCCCACCACACCACGGTGCTGGGGCACTGCCGCGACGCAGCCCTGGCCGAGGGGCGAACCTACGCGGTGATGTACGACCTGAGCGGCCTGCAGGCCGGCCGCACCGGCGACGTGCTCGACGACTGGCGAGCGCTCCGCACCCACATGGGCATCGGGGAGGATAGCGCGTCGCTTCGGCTCGGGGGCAGGCCGCTGGTCGCGGTCTGGGGCATCGGCTTCGCCGACGGCCGGGCCTATTCGCTCGCCGAGTGCCGCGATCTCGTGAGAGCGCTCGCCGACGACGGCTGCGCGGTGCTCGTTGGCGTGCCCACGGGCTGGAGGACGGGGGATCGGGACGCCTCGGCCGATCCGCTGCTTCGCGAGATCGCCGCGCTGGCGGATGTCGTCAGTCCGTGGACGGTGGGCCGATACCGCACCGCCGACGAGGCCACCCGACACGCCGACCGCGACTGGGCGGCCGACCTCGCCTGGTGCCGTGACCGCGAGATCGACTACCTGCCGGTGATCTTTCCGGGCTTCAGCTGGAAGAACCTCAAGGGGAGACCACTCGACCAGATACCCCGCCGCCGCGGCGAGTTCTTCGAGCGGCAGGCGGCCGAGGCTGCCCGCATCGGCGCCCGGAGCCTCTACGTGGCGATGTTCGACGAGTGCGACGAGGCCACGGCGATCTTCAAGTGCACCGACCCGCCGCCGGGCCTCGCCGACCGCTTCGTGGGTCTCGAGGGAATGCCGGCCGACCACTACCTGAAGCTCGCCGGGGCGGCAGGGGTCCGGCTGCGGTCGCAGGCCCCGCAGCCGGAGTGACCCGTCGTCAGTCGGTGCAGTCGGCCACGCTCCTGTAGACCAGGCCGCCCACGATCCCGCCCACGATCGGCGCCACCCAGAAGAGCCAGAGTTGCTGCAGCGCCCAGCCCTGGACGAACACCGCCGTGGCCGTGCTCCGCGCCGGATTCACGCTCGTGTTGGTGACGGGGATGCTCACGAGGTGGATGAGTGTCAGGCACAGGCCGATCGCGATCGGTGCGATCACGCTGCCGGCCCGCTTGTCGGTCGCCCCGTGGATCACGAACAGGAACACCGCGGTGAGCACCGCCTCGACGATGAAGCAGCTCTGCCAGCGGTAGCCGCCGACGCCGTCGATCGCGGAGGGCGAGTGCTCGCCGTAGCCGTTGCAGGCGAAGCCGCTGGCCACGGCGTCGAACCCGGGCTGGCCGCTGGCCACGAGATAGAGGATCCCCGCGCCGGCGATGCCGCCGACGACCTGGGCGATCCAGTAGGGAATCAGCTCCCTGGCGGGCACCCGGCCGCTGGCCACGAGGCCGGCGGTCACTGCGGGGTTCAGGTGGCAGCCCGAGATGTGGCCGATCGCGGTGGCCATCGAGAGCACCGTGAGGCCGAAGGCGAGCGAGACTCCGAGCAGGCCGATGCCGAGCTCGGGAAAGGCCGCGGCGATCACGGCGCTGCCGCAGCCGCCGAGGACGAGCCAGAAGGTGCCGATCGCCTCGGCGAGAAGCTTTCCTGTCATTGGGAATTCTCCGAAAGGATGTCGTGGGGCAGGGGGCACACCGCCGGCGACCGCCTCCCCGGTAGCCGGAAACGCTAGGGCGGCGACGGCGACACGGTCAATCGCAGTTGCGGACAGATCACCGCGAGGCGATCAGGTGGCGAGCGCGAGCAGCCGCGGGCCGAAGATCAGGATGCCCACCAGGATCGCCGCCCCGACGGCCACGAGTACCGCGGCACTGGCGGTGTCGAGGGCGTCTTTGACTCGCTGGTCCGGCCCGGAGTCGAGCGCCCGCGCGAGCGATTCGACCGACGTGTTGAACACCTCGGCGGCGACCACCCCGCCGATCGAGAGCACGACGAGGCACCATTCCATGCGGTCGATGCCCAGCCACGCTGCCAACGCCACGGCGGCCGCGGCCGCCGGCAGGTGGGCGGCGAAGCTCCACTCCGTCGAGACCGCGTGGAACAGGCCACGGAAGGCGTCGCCGAACTTCCCCAGCCACGATCGCTTCGGTGGCGTCCAGCCCGACTCGGCCACCGGTCAGCCGACCTTCACGTAGGGGTCGCCCTTCTTCCAGTTGCACGGGCAGAGCTCGTCGCTCTGCAGCGCATCGAGCACCCGGATCACCTCGGCGACGTTGCGTCCCACCCGGCCCCCGTTGACGTCCACCCACTGGATCACGCCATGGGGATCGACGATGAACGTGGCGCGGAGGCAGTAGCCCTCCGACTTCTCGGTGATGCCAAGCTCCGGGGCGAGCTTCTGGGCCGCGATCAGCGGGTAGCCGAGATTGGTGAGGTCGGCGTGGGCCCGCCTCCAGGCCAGGTGCGACCACTCGTTGTCGGTGCTGCCCCCCACGACCAGCGTGTCGCGATCGGCGAACGCGGCGAGCTGCCGGTTGAACTCCGCCAGTTCCGTCGGGCAGACGAACGTGAAGTCCTTGGGGTAGAAGAAGTACACCACCCATTTGCCCGCATGGTCGGCGTTGGTGAGCACCTTCATGTCATCCTTGCCGGTGCCCACGCAGGCCTGGCAAGAGAACTGCGGAAACGTGTCGCCGACGGTGAGCATGCCTGGAATCTCCATGAAAGCGAGGCGGGGCGAATCCCCGCGACGGGCCGTGAGAGTGTACGGACGCACCGACACCCCTTCAACGCGCGGAGGTGGAGGGGTCGCGAAGTGAAACCGACCGGCCATACTAGGGCGTCGATGACCAGCGACCAGCCCGACCGCCGTGACGTCCCGCCTCGCATGGTCCACGACCCGTTGACGGGACGGCCCGTCTTCGTGGCGCCGCAACGCGGCGGCAAGCCCGACGACCGGGCCCTGCGGCCGCCGGTCGGCGGGGCGGACGATCCGCTCGGCTGGTGCCCCTTCTGCGCGGGCAACGAGTCGGCCACGCCGCCCGATCACGCCCGCGTGCCCGTGGACGCGTCGCTGCCGTGGCGGGCGCGGATCGTGCCCAACGCGTTCCCGATCGTCGTCGAGCCCGGTGGCCGAGCCCACGCGGCGGCCGGCATCCACGACGTGGTGATCGAGTCGCCGCGTCACGATCGCTCCATCCTCGACGTCGCCCCCGAGGCGTGGCGCGACGTCTGGATGGTCTGCCAGGCCAGGCTGGCGGCCATCTCCGCACGGGAGGGGATCGCATGGGCCACCGTGTTCAAGAACTCCGGGCCCGGCGCGGGGGCTTCGCTCGAGCACGTCCACAGCCAGATCGTGGGCCTCGACATCGTGCCACCGGCGATCCGCGCGGAACTGGAGGCGGTGCGGCAGGATCACGCCCTGTTCGCGAGGCTGATCGCCTCGGCGCGGGCAGGAGGGCGGGTGATCGCGGAGCGGGGAGGGCTCGTGGCCCTGGTGCCCCCGGCGCCCCGGCAGCCGTACGAGACCTGGATCGTGGCGGAGACGGCGGGACCGCACTTCCACGGTGCGGCGTCCGAAGCCGTCCACGCGGTCGCCGATCTGACCCGCGACCTCGCCGGCCGCCTCGATCGTGTGTCGCCGGGATGCCACTACAACTGGTGGCTGCACCAGGCGCCTTTCCGCCTGGCCGACGACGACGCAGCCGCGCGGGGATGGCATTGGCACGTGGAGGTGTTGCCGAGGCTCTCGGAGTTCGCCGGATTCGAGATCGGCACCGGCTGCCACATCACGACGATCTCCGCGGAGGAATCGGCCCACCGCCTGCGGGCCGTCGCCTCCTAGGCCGACGAGACGGCAGCCCAGTCGATGCCGTGCGGCATCACGGAAGCGCCATGGTCGAGAATCGTCACCGGCAGGCTGATACGGGCCGCGATCTCCGCGGCCGCCTCGCGAGCGATCGAGCGGTCGGCGAACGGCTCGTCGTCGTCACCTCCAGGCACCGTGTGAGAGAGCACGACCGCGGCAACTTTCAGCCCCTCGGCCCGCGCCGCCCGCACCGCGGCGAGCGTCCTGCCAATCGCACCCAGCCGGGCGGCATCGACCACGACGAGCGGGAAGGCGAACGCTCTCGCAAGATCGACGACGAGCATCGTCTCGCTGATCGGAGAGAACAAGCCGCCCGCCCCCTCGACCACGACGATGTCGCTGATCGAGAGCCACGCCTCGAGTCCCGTCCTCATCAGGGGTTCGTCGACGCGGCGGCCCTCGGCCCGGGCGGCGGCCGGTGGCGCGATCGGAGCCGCGAACGACTGTGGACAGACCTTCTCCGGCGCGAGCCGCCGGCCAGCGGCATCCCAGAGCCGCCAGGCGTCGCTGCGTTCGTCGGCGGCCGATGAAAAACCGCTGGCGACGGGCTTGTAGACGCCCACCCGGCGGCCCCCGGCCACCAGCGCACGCACGATCGCCGTCGCGACCGCCGTCTTGCCGACATCGGTGTCGGTTCCGGAAATGAACAGTCCTGGTGTCGCCATACAGCCGGGATTTCAGGTGCCTGGCAGAAGTGTCATTGATCACCGCCGCCCACGGTTTTACACTGGAACTCGACTTTGAGAATCGTTCTCAAAGTCGACACGGATGACTTGTGACCGCCATTCCGGATACGCCATGGACGCCTCGATGAAGTCAGCCGCCCTCGATGGCCTCGCGGTTGGCAGCGTCGCCCGCGTCCACGACGTCTCGGGGACCGACCCGACGGCGATCCGGCTCCTGGAGATGGGGCTGACGCCCGGCGTTGAAGTGCGGCTCGTCGGCCGCGCCCCGCTTGGCGATCCGCTCGAGTTCGAGCTTCGTGGCTACCGGCTCTCGATTCGCCGCCAGGAGGCGGCGCGGGTGACGGTGGGTGATCGATGACGCGCCGCCGATGACGCCGGGTCCGCTCACCGTCGCCCTGCTCGGCAATCCGAACGTCGGCAAGAGCACGCTGTTCACGTCGCTGGCGGGCATTCCGACGCGGGTAGGCAACTATCCGGGCGTCACCGTCGAGGAGAAGGTCGGTCGGTTCGTCCACGGTGGACGCACCATCGACCTCGTCGACCTGCCGGGCACCTACAGCCTCGTTCCCCAGGGACCAGACGAGCGGGTCGCGGTCGACGTGCTGCACGGTCGCATGGCCGGCGTGGCGCGGCCCGACTGCATCCTCGTCGTCGCCGATGCGACCAACCTGGAGCGCAATCTTTTTCTGGCAACGCAGGCCCTCGAGGTGGGGCTGCCCGTGGTCATCGCCCTGTCGCTCGCCGACGTGGCCGACCGCAGGGGCATCGCGATCGACGTCGCGGAGTTGTCGCGGCGGCTGGGCTGCCCGGTGGTTCGCGTGGCGCCCCCGACCGGCGAGGGCCTCACCGCCGTCCGCGACCGCGTGCTCGAGGCGGTGGAGGCGGGGCCGCCCCGGCCTCTCGCGCTCTCCGTTGCCGGCGGCGAGGCGCGGTCTCCTGCGGCTGCCGAGGCGATCGCCCGCTATGCCGCGATCGAGCGATTGCTCGACGGGGTGGTGGGTGGCCTTCCCGAAGCCCGGCGGTCGGAGGACCGCATCGACGCCGTGCTCACCAATCCACTCTGGGGCACGCTGCTGTTCGTCGCGGTGATGCTCACCATGTTCGCGGCCATCTTCTGGGCCGCGCCGCCGCTCATGGACCTGATCTCGGTGGCGATGGAGGGCGTGGCGGGGGTGGTGGGCAGCCTGCTGCCCGACGGGCCGATCCGCTCGCTGGTGGTCGACGGCGTCGTCGCCGGGGTGGCCGGAAGCGTGGTGTTCGTTCCCCAGATCGCGCTGCTCTTCCTGTTCATCGCGATCCTGGAGGGCTGCGGCTATCTCGCCCGCGCGGCCTACCTGATGGACCGGCTGCTGATCGGCGTTGGGCTCAGCGGCAAGTCGTTCATCCCGCTTCTCTCGAGCTTCGCGTGCGCGATTCCCGGCATCATGGCGGCCCGCACGATCGAGAACCGCCGCGACCGGCTGCTCACGATCCTCGTCGCCCCGCTGATGAGCTGCTCCGCCCGGCTGCCGGTCTACCTGCTGCTCTGCGGGGCGTTCGTTCCCGACCGGGCGGCGGGGCTGCCGTGGCTGCCGCTGAAGGCGGTGGTGCTCGCCGGCCTCTACGCCCTCGGGGTCGTGGTGGCGGCCGCGGTCTCGTTCGTACTCTCGCGAACCGCCTTCCGGGGACCACCGCAGCCCTTCGTGATGGAGCTTCCCGGCTGGCGGTGGCCCCAGCTGGCGGTCGTGGTGGAGCGGGCCCGCGAGGCGGCGTGGTCTTTTCTCAAGAACGCCGGCACGCTGATCGTGGCGATCAGCATCGTGATCTGGGCGCTGGGCAGCTATCCAAAACCCGTGCTTCCGCCGGGCCAGCCCACCACCGAGGCCGAGGAGCGGGGCGAGCGGCTCCGGCAGAGCTGGCTCGGCCGGGCCGGCCGGGCGATCGAGCCGGTCGTGAAGCCGCTGGGCTGGGACTGGCGGATCGGGTGCGCGGCGCTGGCGAGCTTTCCGGCGCGGGAGGTGGTGCTTGGCACGCTCGGCGTGATCTACAACCTCGGCGACGTCGACCCCGGCGATGCCGAGGGGGCCACGGTGCTCGAGCGGCGGCTCAAGGCGGCCCGCTGGGACGGCACGAACCGCCCCGTGTTCACCCTGCCCGTGGCCCTGTCGATCATGGTGTTCTTCGCGCTGTGCGCGCAGTGCGCGAGCACGCTCGTCGTGATCGGCCGGGAGACGGGCTCACGAATCTGGCCGGTGGTCACGTTCGCCTACATGACGACCCTCGCCTGGCTCGGCGCGTTCGCCATCTACCGCATCGGCCTCGCCCTCGGCTGGTGACATGCAGGACGCCATCGCCATCACCGTCGCGGTCGCCGCGGGCCTCTGGCTCGCCCGCACGCTCTGGCAGCAGATGCTGTCGCCCTCGTGCGGCAAGGCGGACAGCCCCCCCGGCTCCGACGGCTTCGTCTCGCTCGGCGATCTCTCCGCGAGCGCAAAAAAACCGGGGCGTCCCGAAGAACGCCCCGGCTCGTGAATCTGACTCTTCCATCCGGCTTGAGCCCGGTCGCCGCCCGGTGCCACGCCGTCCGGAGGACGGCGGCGGGCGGCCGAAGGCTGTCGGGGCCACGATGGCCCGGCGGCCGTGAAATCAGTACATGTCGTAGTCGCCGCCGTGGCCGGCGCCGCCGGCCTTGGCCTTCTGGTCCTTCGGCTTCTCGGCGATCAGGGCGTCGCTGGTGAGCAGCAGCGTCGACACGCTGGTCGCGTTCTGGAGCGCCGTCCGCGTCACCTTCGCCGGATCGATCACGCCCGCCTTGACGAGATCCTCGTACTCGTTGGTGGCGGCGTTGTAACCGAAGTTGCCGCTCCCGCCGAGCACCTTCTCGCAGACGATCGAGCCGTCCTGGCCGGCGTTCGACGAGATCATCGTCACCGGCGCCCGGGAGGCCCGGACCACGATCTGGTAGCCGACGGTCTCGTCTTCGCTGAGCCCCTTCGGCTTCACCTGCGAGCTCGCCCGTAGCAGCGCCACGCCGCCACCGGGCAGGATGCCCTCCTCGACGGCCGCCCGGGTCGCGTGCAGGGCGTCCTCGACGCGGGCCTTCTTCTCCTTCATCTCGCTCTCGGTTGCGGCGCCGACGTTGATCTTGGCCACGCCGCCGGAGAGCTTCGCGAGCCGCTCCTCGA
>CAIKWU010000200.1 GCA_903831155.1 uncultured Planctomycetaceae bacterium
AGCTGTGCCGCCGGTTCGGGTCGTACGGGCCAAGCCAGTCGTGTCCATGCGTTCGGTTCTGTGGGTCGATTTCATTTCTCCGGAGGTGTCACGTCTCGACATGGCACCGGAGGGGAGCCGGATCGATCGCTGGAGCCTTGCCATGCGCAGCCTGCTGTGGGGAATCGTGTTTGGGGTGTCGGCCGCTGTGTCGGCCATGCCCTCGGTTGGGTCCGATGAGATCGGACTGGACAGCCACCTGCTCACGCCCGTTGCCGACGACGGGGCCTTCGAGGGTCAGACGGTCGGATGCTGCGACGAACTCGATGCTGATTGCCCGTCGCGTCGGTTCTACGTCACCGGCATCATTGGCGCGTCGTTTGGCACGTTGCAGAGCGGCGGCATCAACACCGAGGGCAATTTCCCCAACACCGGCCGAGCCACCGACAGCCTGCTGACGGCCGGCGGCGCTGTCGGCATGGCGTTCGACCGCGCCAATGGTCTGCTGCGACTTGAGGTCGAGGGCCGCGGACGTGACGCCTTGCAGGGAATCACCAACAGCTTCGAGCCGCCGACGCCCAGCTACTTCTACTCCGTCCGCGCCACCGACGGCTGGTCGGTGATGACCAATGCCTGGCGGGACTGGTACCTCACCGAAAGGCTGGGATTCTATGGGGGCGGCGGCATCGGAGCCGGCGGCTATCGACTGACGGTCAACGACACCGTGGTGTCAGGCTATGGCCACGTGGGCGGCTTCGCCTGGCAGGCTGGGACCGGCACGACCTACCAACTCACGGAATGGACGACGATCGACCTGGGATACCGGTTCTTCGACACGGTGTCGGACTCGTTGCCGCTGACCGTCATAGGATCGGGAGGCGCCCCGGCCGGCAGTTACGTGTCGAATTTCTACGCCAGCGAACTGCTCCTCTCGGTCCGGATCTACGAGCCCTTCCGCAGCCGCTCCACCCGATGAGACGGCGGACGGGAGTGTCCGTCTGGGCCGGCGTCTGAAACGTGGGTGATCGGGCCGCTGTTTCCCACTGGCGGTGTCCGGCGCATAGCCTCTCTCGACGCATGGAGAGTTGGCGTATCCATGAATCGGCGGGCGAGGAGTCTTCCCTAGGGTGAGGACTGGCATCCGGAATCGGATCACGAACAACCGGAGGGTGAGCATCATGATCGATCACGGGATCTTCAACGATCGCGAGGAGGCGGGCTGGATGCTCGTGGAGCGGCTGCGCGGCACGACCATGGAAACACCGCTCGTGCTGGCGATTCCGCGGGGCGGGGTCGAGATCGGGGCAGTGCTCGCCCGCGGCCTGGGGTTGGAACTGGACGTCGTGCTCTCCCGGAAGCTTCGCGCTCCGCACCAGCCCGAACTGGCTCTCGGCGCCGTCTCGGAGAGCGGTGAGGTCTATCTCAACCACTTCGCCCGCGCCATGACCGACGTGGGCGACGCCTCCATCGAGGCGGAGCGGCAGCGGCAGCTCGTGGAGATCAAGCGACGCCGGGAGATGTATCGCGCCGTGCGGCCACAGGCGACGATCGCGGGCCGGTCGGTGATTCTCACCGACG
>CAIKWU010000201.1 GCA_903831155.1 uncultured Planctomycetaceae bacterium
CCAACGAGAAAAACCCGGCCTTGAGCGTGGATAGGAAGCCCCTCGGCACCTCGAAGCGAGCGTCGCATCCAGCCAGGCCAGTCCCGGCTGTTGCTCCTCGTGATCCTCGCTGCTCGGCCGACGCTTGCCGAAGTGCCATTGACCGACCTATCCTTTCACCACCACGCCCAAACCCGGCTGGGCGCAGGCCGACTTGCTCGGTCCCATCCGCCGCGCCCTTCCAGGGATTCCGGTGGGCTTCGACACCGACGTCAATGGCGCCGCGCTCGGCGAGGGGCGGTGGGGCGCAGCTCGCGGTCTCGATGACTTCGTGTATGTGACGGCGGGCACTGGCATCGGCGGCGGCGCAGTGGCGGGCGGCCGCGTGGTGCATGGGCTCGTGCACCCCGAGATGGGACACATTCAGATGCCGCGGCCATCCGGCGACGACTTCGCGGGCGCGTGCCCCTATCACGGCCGCTGCTGGGAGGGGCTCTGCAGTGGCCCGGCGATTGCGGCGCGGGCGGGGATGCCGGCCGAGGATTTGCCCGCCGATCATCCGGCGTGGGCCGCCGTGATTCGCTCGATGGGCCAGGCCCTGGCGACGCTCACCTGCGTGCTGTCGCCGCGGCGGATCGTGCTCGGCGGGAGTGTCCGCAAGGGGGGGCGGCTCGGGGAGGAGCGATTCTTCGCCGGCGTGCGACGGGCGTTTCGCGAGGCGCTGGCGGACTACGTGCAGGCACCGGCCGTCAGCGAACGGGGCATCGACAGCTTTATCGTGCCGCCGGGCCTTGGCGACGATGCCGGAGTGTGCGGCGCGATCGCGCTGGCGTACGAGGCGATGGCGGCGGGTGTGGCGACGGTATCGCCGGCAGCGCACTGAACGGACATGAAGGATAGGTCGGCCAATGGCACTTCGGCAAGTGTCGGCCTGGCGGGGCGGATCATGAGGAGCAACATCCGGGACCGGTCGGGCTGGATGCGGCACGATCGTGGAGGTGCCGCGGACCTTCCTGTCCACGCTCTAGGCCGGATGAGTCGCGGTTTGGCGCATGAGTCGCAGCAGTTGCCGGGAGTATCCCTACCCGCCGCATGTCCGCTGACCGCATCCCCACCAGTCGCGGCATCTCGCCGCTTGCCGACATTCGCGATGGTGAGGGCCGTGACGGCAGGCCTGAGCTTGTGATTCGGGGCGAACACCCCGTGATACCGGTGCCGGTGCTTCCGCGGCGATGCCCGGCACACCGCAAGGCTCGTGGGCGACGCGATCCGCGTTGGCGGCGGCTGGGCGGTGAAGGTGGCCAACCCCGGCGGCGCGGCCTTCTGGCGGCATGCCCGCGGCGACCATCACGACCTCGACACGCCACTGCCGGGTCGGTTCCTCACGCCCCGCGTCATGCTGCAGCGGCTCGCGGAGTCGGCGGAGACGATCGGCCTGCCGCATCCTGCCGATCGCCTACAAGGAGACGAGCCTGATCCACGCCTGGCAGTGGGCGATCGGCCTGGAATGGTTCCTCACCGTGAGTGCCCCGTGGCCGGTGGCGCTCACCACCGACCACCCGAACGGCGCCAGCGCGGATCGCCGGCCTCGCCCACAATGGCCACCGCAGCCCCGAAGCCGACGCCGACGTCACCCTCTACCGCCCCGACCGCGACCTCGCCCGGATGTTCGCCCTGCCGGCCAAGGTGTTCAAGGCCGGCGTGCTCTTGGCGGAGAACGGGCAGGGCATCACGCTGGCTGCGACGTGAACCTTTTGCGGGGGCTGGCCGATGCCTCCGCCCACACCACGCCGGCGGCCCAGACATCCGCCGAGACACTCCCGGCCGTGGATGCCGAAACCGAAGCGACATAGTCGCCCGCGTCGTAGAGCCCGGTGCCCACCAGCGCCGCGACGTCCAGAATGTCGAACACCCCGTCGTAGTTGAAATCGCCCTCCGCCCATGTCGCAGCTCCCGCGTCATACCTCGACGACGCCAGCACGTTGGCCGCGTCGATCAGATCGAGCACGTGGTCCATGTTGGTGTCTCCGGCCGCCGAGAACCCGACCGTCACGCTCCCGTCGTCGTTTTCAAGCCAGCCCACGCCACGTGTCCCGGCGGCGGTCGTTGCCGGGAGCGACATGAAGCCAGCGGCACCATCCCAGGTGCCGCCGTTCTGCCCGCTGACAATCGCGGTCACCACGTCGGCGGCGGTCAGCCCGGCGGTGACGGTGATGCGACCGCGTCCGACGTCGCAGCGTCCCGCGAGCACGAGTCCCCCGACCTCCGTCGCCAGCCCGGCGGCGATGGCAACCGTCGCCCCCGACTCCACCACCAGCGTCGCCGACGCCAGCGCCATGGCATCGGCGATCTCGACGACGCCGGCACGCACGGCCAACGAGGCGGCAAGGGGATTGGCCTTGTCGAGCACGAGGGTGCCCGCCCCGGTCTTCACGACGGGTGTCGACGCCTGAAGTGAGGCGAAGCCGGCGGCCTGCTGCGTGCGCGATCCTGCGGCGACCTCGATCCCGACGACCGCCGGCGCGAGGCTCGCCGACGTCACGACGGCCACGTTCGTGAAGGTCGCCGTGGAGAGCAGCCCGTTGTCATGGGCCGTGACGGCGAGGCCCGCGAGCGTGGCCCGTGCCATTGGCACGGTCTGCCTCACCCCGATCGGTGTCCACGTGATGCCGTCGTCACTCTGGGAGGCCGTGAAATCGTTCCCCGCCCGAACGAGCTTGACCCAGCGTGGAGCGGTCATTGCGATCGTCTCGATGCTCTGCGCATTAGCGCCGGCCGCCGTTCGCCACTGGAAGGCGACGCCGTTCGCGGGCGTGAGCAACACGGCCGCGAAGCGGGCGTTGGCCGCCGTTCCCTCCCTGATCATGACACCCCCCTTGGCCCAGGGGTTCGTCGCGGTCTGCGTCGTCACCCGGGCCACAATCGTGGCATCGTCCGAGATCGGCCGGGAGACGAACCGGAAGCCATCGGCCGCATGCCAGATGTCGGCGCCGCTGCCCGTGATGGAATGGGTGCCGCTTGCAGCGGTGAAGGTGTCACTGCCCGCACGTCCGACCGTGCCGATGTCTTGACGGGACGAGAACGCATCGATCGGCTTTGTCGTGGAGCCGGTGAATCCGGCGGCGGACGCGGTCACGGTCACCTGGCCCGACGTCGCGGGCGCCGCATACAGCCCCTCGGCGGAAATCACGCCGCGATCGGCCGACCACGTGATCCGTCGCTCCGCGGGCAGCACCGCTCCAAACTGGTCGACGCCCTGCGCCACGAATTGCTCGCTCGTCTCGGTGAGGAGCACGGCCGCCGGCGACGACACGCGGATTCCGGCGAGCACCGCAGCCACGAGATGCGTCACGGAACTGGTGACGACGAGCCCCGAAGGATCCGTCATCGTCGCGGTGATGAGGTACGACCCCGCCCGCGTGAAGGTGGCGATCGTCGCCTTCGCGGCGTTGTCGCCCGACGCCGCGAAGACCACGGGGCCCGGCCCCGACGCCGACCACGCGTAGCGGATCAGGGTCTCGCCGGCAATGCTCTCCCCCAGCACCGACACGCGGGCGGTCCGGTCGGGGTCGGGACCGGCCGATGCCGCAGCCGGCACCGCAACGACCGGCGGCGCAACCGACGTCGTGCCGGAGATCGTCGCCGTGAAGTTGCCGCGGCTGCCGTTTGCCACCAGGGCGGTCGTGTCCACGCGGGCGATCCGCGTGTCGCGAAACGTCGCCGCCCCCTTCGCGTAGTAGGTGATCGTCACGAGGCCATCCGCGCCCATCACCGTGTTGCCATCGAAGGTGAGCGGTCCCGTCACAGCCTGGCCGCGGTTCGACGCATTGATCTCGAACGCCGTATAGGTCGCGTCGACGATCAGGTTCGACGCGATGGTCACCGTGGCGGTGATCGACGAGTCGTCGACATACACCCAGATCGCGCCGTGCTGCTGCCCCCACGCCACCCCGCCGCACCGCAGCAGGGTGTTGCCGCGAACCGTCGTGACACCCTGAAACGCCCGCGCAGAGAAACTGGAGGCGATCGTGATGCCCGCGTAGACGAGCGTGTCCGAGACGAGATTATCCTCCACCACGGTGTTCGAGCCGCCGTAGACGGCGAATCCCGCCGCCTTCCAGACGCACTCCGCCGTGTTGTTGCGAAACACGTTTCCCGCATTGGCCCGCGGCGCGGCCGGCGCCGACCACGAGGCGAAGGCGTCGTCTCCTGTGTTTCGTGCCGTGCACTCGCGGACCGTCGTCCCGACGGTGCCGTTGCACAGGTTCACCCCGTCGGCGAATGTGTTGCGGATCCGCAGGCCGTCGATCACCACGTTGGTCGCCGGGTTGGTCGTGTTGTCGGCGCCGATCCACACGCCGCACTGCGTCCGCTCGATCCAGATGTCGTGCAGTTCGCTCCCGGTGCCGAAGACGCCGAAGAATCCGCTGGTGTTCCAACTGCTGGCGGCGCGAATCGCCTGCTCGCCGCGAATCCGGAAGTCGCGAAACACGGTGCCGCCGTCGGTCACCTGAAATCCGATGGCGTTGTCGCCCGACGGGTTGTAGCCCCAGACCTCCGAATACCACATCCCCGCTCCGAGCACGGCCACGCCGCCAACGGCGATCGAGCCGCTCTGCCGAAACTGTCCGGGTGGAATCCACACCGCCATCGACCGGGCCTTGGCGGCGGCGATGGCGGCCCGGATGGCGGCCGTGTCGTCGGTCGCGTCGTTCGCGACGGCCCCATGCTCGGTGATCGAGATGGTGCCGGGCGGGCGCGCGACGGCCGCCGCGCTCTCGAGCTCGACGAAGTCGATGGCATAAGACGACGCGGTGTCCGAGGCCCGCTTCTGCACGCGGAGCACGTCACCGGAGGCCAGAGGAGTGGCGAGCAGTGTGCTCGACTCGTCGTAGATCCGCCGCGGCGGACCGTCGTTCGGGCGGTTGGTGACGGCGTTGTCGTCCCCGTAGACCCAGGCATACTTCGACGTGACCGGGAGGGATTGGAGGAATTGCCCGTTGCGGTAGAGCCCGATCGTCGAATCGATGCCACCCCCCGCCGCCGCATCGGGGATCGAGACCCGCATCACCAGGGCGTTGGCCGGGGCGGTCACCCGCCACTCGACGAAGTCGCCCGTCTCGGCGAGCTTCACGGCCATGCGGCCGGACGCCTCCCCGGCCGGATCACCGATCGTGCGGTTGGGACCGAGGACGACCGCCGACTGCCCCAGCGTGCCTGTCTCGGCCTCGTACCGCACCCACGGCACCATCGCCCCGACGGCGAGCAGCCGCCGCGACTCGAGGCATTCGCCCCGCAGCCTCGGCGACGGGGCTCGCGAACCGCGGCGGCGGGGCGTCAACCATCGCATGCAGTTCTCGGCCATGGCCTCATGATAGCGTCTATGCTATACGAATGTTTGACCGGCCTGGTTCGGGCCGCCCCCCAAGGAACCCCGCCATGATTCACGGCTCCCCCACTGCGGCGTTGATGCTCGCCCTCACGATCTCGTTGTCGCCGGCGTTCGCCGCCGCCACCTACCACGACTCCCTCGTGGCCGGCGACAAGGCGCTCGCCGCCAGCAGCGTCGACGACGCTCTCGGAGCCTATTCGGCCGCCCTCGACCATGCGACATCTGACGGTGAACGGGCCCTGGCCCTTGCCAAACAAGGCTACGTGCTCGCCTACCTGAAGCACGACTACGCTGCGGCCCGCACGGCCGTAGACGAAGGCCTGGCCATGAAAGACCTCGCCCCGGTGGCCCGTGTGACGCTGCTGCAGGTGGTGGCCCATTGCCAGATGAACGCCGACAAGGACTTCGCAGCCGCCGCCGTCACCCTCGAGGAAGCCCTCGGGCTCGAGGGAGTCGATTGGGCGAAGCCGGGGCTCACCTTGGCGTTGGGGGACTGCCAACGAGAGACCGGGGCGATGGACAAGGCGCTCGCGACGTACGCCGAGATCCTCGCGATGCCCCAGGCCGACGCCGGCACCAAGGCCGGGAGCCTCCTCTGCTCCGGCTTCATCCACCAATACGACCGGCACGATGCAGCCAAGGCACGGGAGTGCTACGAGAAGGCGGTGGCGCTGCGACCGGGGCTGAAGGCTGAAGTCGACGGTCACCTTGGCCGGCTGCCCTGAAGTTGGGAGGCAAATCGTCGCCCTGAACGTCGTGGTTGTCAGGGAGCCGCGACAGCCTCGCCTCCATTCCGCGTGCCGAGCGCCTGGTAGGCGCCCACGTCGACGCTGTCGGCGATCGTCCGGATCGACCCGTCGGCAAACCCGTGCACCACGATGCCAGCATGCGGGCTGCGGGCGGGATAGACACCCCGGTTGTCACCGACAAGGTTGCTCGTGGCGGTCATGCAACTCGGAAACGACCAGTTCGGGGGGGCGATCGTGTTGAACAGCGTGCACATGTTGACCGGCTGGACCCACATGTAGCCCAGGTAGCCCGTGCGGCTACTCGACGCCTTGCCCTGGCAGTCGTTGCCGAACGTCGTCAGCTGGGCTTCCGTGATCGGCCCGTCGCTCGTCGAGACGGCCGCACCTGCCGGCCACGTACCTCCGCGGGCGACATCCGACTGGCGATCGAATCTCCCGCTGGCGGTCGTGCCGTCGCCGAGCACGAACTCTCCAATCAGGATCGTCTTCGACGTGCCGTCGGTGAAACTTCCGATCCTTGTGGCCGCCTCGAGTTGAAAGGCACCGTTTTGCTGGATCGGCGCGAGATCCACCCAGGCCAGATTCGAGCCCACGTTGCCGGGGTAGTTGCAGTGCGCCGTGATGGGACCGGTATCGGAGGGAAACTCCCCGCGCCTCAGAGTCGACGGACATGTAAATGCCGGAACGGTCGCGTGCCTTGTGAGCTTGTTGACCGGCCAGTAGTGGTTCGGCTTCATCCACGGCTGACCGTTCATCACGGCCTCTTCCTTGATCTGGTCGAACAACGCCTTCTGTTCGACGAACGGCAGGATGAATGTATGGAGGCTGTAGCCGTTGAATACCGAGCTGTCGAGCGTCCGCTGAATGCCCTTGGGAAAGGCCCTTCTGGCGTCGTGGTAGGTCAGCAGCGCAAGCGACACGTTCTTCACGTTGTTGGTGCACGCCGTCCGGCGCGCGGCCTCGCGGGCGCTCTGCACCGCCGGAAGAAGTAGGCCGATCAACGTGGCGATAATCGCGATCACCACCAAGAGCTCCACGAGGGTAAACCCTTGACACCGACGATCATAGACGGGCATCACGGGGCGCCTCCCTTGCCTCAGGCAGACACCGAACTCGTGCGACGCCGCCGTCGGAGCACGATCGCCGCAAGGCCCACGGCCGCCGCAAAAGCCTCGGCGGCCGGTTCCGGCACGATGAACAGACTGAGTCCGCTTCCCGTCGGGTCCACGACCACGGAGATGTCGCCGAGACTCGGCGTCGTGCCCTGCCAGGCTGACAGATTGACGTTGAACAGGGAGGTGAGATCAGTGCCGGGGCCGCTCGAGAAACCGGAAGGCACGACGAGCCCGTTGCCATAGCTGGCCACCGGAAGGGTGTAGTTGGTGCCCGGGACGTAGGCGACATCGAGCGGGCCGAGTGTGTTGCTCCCGGTGAGGGTCGTGAGGTTAATCGTGAATCGTTGGCCGGCCCCCGGCCCCAAGGCCGACAGGTCGAGGGCGGATCCGCTCACGGTGACCAAATCGCTGTTCGAGCCCGCCGCGCCCGACAGCGAGTTGAGCTCCCAGGCGTACGCCCCACCAGGCGCCCATGAGAGGCCGGCCGCAAACTCCTGCGTGCCCGGCGAGTTGCCCGGAGAAAGGACGGCGCCGGAACCCGTCACGATTGGCGTCGCAATCCCGCCGGTGCCCGACAGAACACCCGACGCGAACGTCACCGATGCCGCTAATGGACTTGCCGAGTCGTAACGCAGAGTTCCACCGTTGATCGTGATGGCCGACGCCCCACCGAGTGAGCCGGCCGAAGAAACGCGGGTCACGCCACTGCCGGCGATCAACTGCCCAGCGAAGCCACTGCTGGCACCGTTGATCGCGAGCGTGCCACTGCCAAACCAGTTCAGCGTGCCGCTTCCAGCGAGCGGGCCGTCGGCCGCTAGGCCACCGTCCCAGGCGTTCAGATTGTTGAAACCCGTCACCGTCGTGGTGCCGGTTCCAAGACTGAACACACGACCGTTCCCCCAACACTGGAGCGTGGCCCCGCCGCCGTTGAGCGACACCGGCATGGCGCCGGATAGCCCGGCGATGGCCGCCGTGTTCTCGATCGTGGTGACACCGCTCGCGACGGTCAGACCGCCGGAACCGAACGACTGCGACGACGTCGGGCGAACGACTCCGCCTTCGAACACCATGCGGCCGCTCCCGAGGGCACCGGAACTGCTGAGGACGACGGCCCCCCCCGCCACCGACAAGGTGCCGGTGAACGTGCCGGGCCGCGAGAGGGTGAACACGCCCGTGCCGCCCACCGCCAGGTTGCCGGCCCCGGAGAGGCAGTACGGGCCAAAGTTGATTCCGGCATTGACGACCCCGCCTCCCGTGCCGGCGACCAGCGTCGAGTTCCAGTAGATGCCATTGGCGTCGTTCACCGTGACCGTCGAGCCGCCCCCGATCATGGTGTCGGCCGACCGAGCGTCGCCATTGGCATACGTGCCCGTCGCCACGTAGCCCGCCACCGGCGCCCCGTTGAGGGTCGTGGTGCCCCCCGAGAGGTAACCGATGTACCCGTAGAGTGACATCGAGTTGAGGTAGCCGGCCGTCGTGCCTGACGCGCCGCCAAATTGGAACGACAACTGACGCCCGAGCGCGTCGGTGGCTGTCGGCACGAGTCCGTTGAGCGCGATGGTGCGCGAGGCGTTGTAGACTCCCGCACGCCCGACATCGAGCGTTGCCGCCGCGACCTCGGTGGCATAGGTGCCGTCGGAAAATGCCGCCACCCGAGTGTCTTCAGCGGCAAACTTGAACGACCCGAAGAACGTCGCATCGTACGTCAGGTTCTGGTTGAGCCACTTGATGGCGAATCGGCCCTGGTTGGCTGACTGGTAGTCGACCGCCCCGGCCTTCGAACCGCCGAGCAGGCCGAGGGCGGCGGAGTCGATCACTGCCGCGTCGACTTCCGCCTGAGTCAACGGGTTGCTGACGTTCGTGCCGAGCGGGCCGTTGTAGCTGTCGGTGCCGGGGCTGCCGGTGCCGGGCGCGTACGCGGCCCCGGTCGTCTGACTGACCGTGGTGACGAGGCTCGCCGTGTAGAACGTGGGCGGAAAGCTGTTCCAGACATTGCCATTGGCGTCGATCCCCACCTGGCTGGCCCCCCGGAAGCTGTTGCTCGCGCCAAAGTCGAGCAGCCACACCTGGGCCGGCGACCGCTCGGAAACGGCGGCGACAAGCGCGACGGCCGCCGCCACGCGGAGCAGATGGCGTCGCCGGCTCGCCCGGCGGCCGAGCGCGACGGCGAGAACGCCGGACACAAGCAGCAGGGCCGAAGTGGGCTCCGGCACGGCGGCCACCGCGGCCGACCGTCCAGACGGACCGTTGTACACGCCGGCGTCGAACAAGCCGTTCGACAGGAAATCGGCGGCGTCCAGGATGTCGACGATGCCGTCGTATCCGAAATCACCCTCGTTCCACGAGGCGGCGACCCCGGTATCGAACTTGCCGCCGGCGAGGAAGTTCGCCGCATCAAGGATGTCGACATTCCAGTCGAGATTCGTATCCCCCTGGGCCGCAAAGGCAAACGACACGGAGCCGTCGCCGTTGTCGAGCCAGCCCACGGTCCGCGGAATCGACGCCGCCAGATCGGCGGAGGCTGATGACGAGGTGATCCCCTGGGTTCCATTCCAGGTGCCATCGCCCCGCCCCGCCACAAGGGCTGCAAGCATGCCGGGCACGGAGAGACCAGAGGCCACCGTCATCAGGCCGGTGCCCACATCGACGAGGCCACCCGCGGCAGGATCGAGGGCTCCCGCCGTGGTCTGGAGCGCCGGCGTCAAGGAGACCACGCCCCCAGCCATCGGCACCACACGGCTCGCGCCGACCGCACTGGCGGCGGCGAGCCGAAGCACGCCGGCCTGGACCACGGTATCTCCCGTGTGCGCGTTGTCAGCGGAGAATGTCTGTGTGCCGCCACCGATCGTCACGCCGCCGCTGCCCGACAACGAGCCGGAGTAGTTGTGCGATTCTGCTGCCGCGATCGCGAGCGAGTTGCCTCCCAAGGCGATCGACCCGGCCCCCGCCAGCCCGCCAAGGTTGTAGGTGGCGTCACCGGGAACCGTGAACGCGATCGTGTGTGCCGTTCCGGACGACAGAACCGCCGACCGCAGGGCATCGACGTTCGCCAGCGCGAGCGTGCCGTTGTTGGCCGCCGCGATCAGCCTTCCCGTGAACCCGCCGTTCGACCCCGTGACAGTGAGCGATCCGCTGCCCCACCAGTTAATCGTTCCGCTGCCCACGATCTCCCCATCGAGCCGGAGCCCACCGGCCCAGGCATTGAGATTGTTGAAGCCCTGGACGGTCGTGGTGCCACTCCCGAGACTGAACTCCCGGCCATTGCCCCAGCACTGCAGCGTCGCGCCGCTCCCGGAGAGTAGGACCGGGAACGAACCATTCAGTCCGCCGATGCCAGCCGCATTCTCGATCGTGGTGATGCCGGAGGCCAGCGTGATGCCGCCGGCGCCGACCGCCTCGGCCTGCGTCGGCCGAACCACGCCTCCCGCGAGTTCGAGCGTGCCGGCCCCCAGCGCTCCGGCGCCCGTGAGAGCCAGGTTACCGCCGGCGACCACCAGCGTGCCGCTGAAATCACCCGGCCGCCAGATGGTTGTCAGGCCCGTGCCGCTCACGGCGAGTCGCCCCGCGCCCGCGAGCCGATACGGCACGAAGTCGATGCCGGCGTCGATGGTGCCGCCGCCAGGGCCGGCGACGAGCGTCGAGTTCCAGTAGATGCCGCTCGGGCTGTTCACCACGACGGTGGAGTCGCCACCGATCATCGTGTCGACCGAACGCGCGTCTCCGTTCGGGTAGGTCCCGATCGCCACGTAGCCGGCCGCCGGGGCGCCGTTGAGCACGGTGGTTCCCCCAGAGAGATAGCCGATGTAGCCGTAGAGCGACATCGAGTTGAGGTAGCCGTTCGTCGTCCCGGAGGCTCCCCCGAACTGGAAGGACAGCTGGCGGCCGAGGCCGTCGTTGGCCGTCGGCACGAGGCCGTTCAGGGCGACAGTCCGTGCGGCGTTGTAGACGCCGCCGCGGCCCACGTCGAGCAGTCCCGCCGCGACCTCCGTCGCATAGGAACCATCGGAAAACGCGGCCACCCGCGTGTCGTCGGCGGCATACATGAACGAGCCGAAAAAGGTTGCGTCGTAGGTCAGATGCGGATTCAGCCACTTGACGGCAAACCGGCCCTCAGTGGCGGCCTGGTAGTCGACCGCAGCGGCCTTCGAACCACCGAGCAACCCCAGTGCCGCCGCGTCGATGACCACCGCGTCGACCTCGGCCTGGGTCAGCGGATTGCTGACGTTCGTGCCGAGCGGGCCGTTGTAGCTGTCCGTGCCAGGGCTGCCGGTGCCCGGGGCATACGCCGCCCCGGTCGTCTGGCTGACCGTCGTCACGAGGCTGCCGACATACCACGACGGCGGAAAGCTGTTCCAGGTGTTGCCGTTCTGATCGAGGCCGGTCTGGCTCGCGCCGCGGAAGCTCGAATCGGCACCGAAGTCGAGAAGCCAGACCTGTGCTGAGGACGGGCCTGCCTGAAGCGACGCGATCACGGCCACGGCAGCGACCGCACGTTGACATATCGGCATCATGGATCACCCTCCGCGAAGGACGAGACTCCCTGCCACCCGTACTATAGCCAAAATGCTATAGGACAGAAGTGCCGTGGGTCAAGCCTTGGGCGGGTCAGCCGGGACGCACCAGGCCGACGACGGCGGGCGCCCCCGTCGACTCGCCGAGATACAGGTTCGCCCGGGGCGGTACGAGCAGGAGCGGCCCAACCCAGGCCGCCCCCTTCCCCGCGAACCAGTCGAAACAGCGATCGACTAGCGGCATGATCTCCGGGGCATCGAGCCCCGTGAGCGACGGCACGAAGTATCGCCCGGTGGGCTCGCAGTTGATCGCACACACCGAGATGTCGTGCCCGACGGTGAGCCCCGCGTCGTGACAGGCCCGCACCGCGCCGATGGCCGCCGGCTGTGTGGTGCACATCAGCGCCGTCCCGATCGCGTCGGGCTTGCACCGCAGTGTCTTCTGGATGATCCGGTAGGCCGCCGCGGTCGGATCGGTGTAGGGCTCCACCGGGGCATCGATCAAAGAGCCCACGGCCTGCCGCCGCTCGAGCCATCCCAGCCACTCACCGATCCGCCGCACGATCTCACGATTGCGACCCTGCACGTTGAGGCAGTCGATCCGTCGGTGCCCGAGGTTCCAGAGGTGGTCGAAGACCTTCGTGATGTGAGCCTTGGCAAACAGCCGCACGGAAGGGACTCCGTGATCAGTCATGTCGTCGTCCAGAAACACCACCCGATTGTCAGGATCGGTGAACACGCGGAGCACCCGGGACGGGATGGGCTCCGTGCTGGGAATCACGATCACGCCGTCGGCACCGGAAACCGCCTCCGCCACCGTCGGGTCGTCCCAGTGCACGTACTCGACCGGCCGAAACTGCACACGCCTCGCCTCGGCCACGCGCGAGACGGCGTCGCGGCACTGCAGCAGATGGAGCGATGGATAGGCCGGAGTGAGCAGGGCGACCTTGATCGCTGACGCCGTGCCGCGGCGACCCGGATTGACGATCAGGCTGCCGTTGGGCCGGCGGGCGAGCACGCCCCGCTCGATCAGCCCCGTCACCGCCTTGCGGGCTGTCATGTAGCTCACGCCCACCTCCTCGGCGAGCCGGCGCTCACCTGGAAGATCTCTGAGCATGTAGTCCCCGGCGGCGATCCGCCGCTCGATGGCTTCCATGACGTCGGTGAACAGGCGTTTCTTTGGCATGGGGCCGGTCCGAAGGGCTTCGCGATACTCAAATCTATAGTATTATTGCTATACATTGCGGCCGCTGCCGCTCCCGGCCGCATCACTATGGTTGGCTCATGTCGAACACGCAAAGCCCCCAGCATTCGGTGCGATGCTGGCTCACTCTCGTCGCCGTAGCGTCCACCATCGCTTCCGGCTGGCCGCTCCTCGGCGGCGAACCCGACGGCAGACTCGTGCTCATGCACTACATGCCGTGGTATGAGTCAGCCGACGTCAGCGGCCGGTGGGGAGGGCACTGGACCGGTTTCGACCGGAGCCACGATCCCGACCGGCGCACGCCCGAGGGCCTGCCCGACATCTGGTCGAGGTTTCACCCGCTGATCGGCCCCTACGACTCCGCCGATCCGGCGCTGCTCGACTGCCATCTCGCCCAGCTGAAACTCGCGGGCGTCGACGGCCTCGTCGTCGATTGGTACGGCATCGCCGAGGCGTTTGATTACCCGGCGATCCACAAGGCGACGACCGCGGCCTTCGAGGCCGCCGGCCGTCACGGCCTGTCGGTTGCAGTGTGCTACGAAGATCGGATCGTCGGCCTGATGACGAAGGGGGGCATGCTGCCGGCCGACCAGGCCGCCACCCGCGTGGCCGAGGACCTCCGCTGGCTCGACGACCACTGGTTCGGAAGCCCCGCCTACGCCACCCTGGCGGGGCGGCCGCTCCTCTTGAACTTCGGCCCGATCACCGTCACCGATGCCGCGGCGTGGCAGGCCGCGATCAAGCCGCTCCGCCATCGCCCCGCCTTGTTTGCCCTGCATCATCTCTGGAAAAAGATCGGTGCCGACGGCGGCTTCACCTGGATCCACTGGGATCCATGGGAGGGTGAGCCGGACGAGCCCGAGATTCGCCGGCGGCTGCGGCGTGTGTTCGCGCTGCCCTCGGCTGATCCCGATGAGGTGATCGTCTCGGCGTGCCCAGGCTACCGAGACGTCTACACTGACACGCGGCCCGAACTCGACCACCGCGCCGGTGATACCCTCCGCGTGTCGCTCGACGAGGCGCTCGCCAGCCCGGCGAGTGTCGTGCAGCTCGTTACCTGGAACGACTACGGTGAAGGCACGATGATCGAGCCGACCCACGAGTTCGGCTATCGCTTCCTGGAGATCGTGCAGGACGCCAACCGCAGGCGGCTCGGAGAGCGATTGCCGTTCAAGGCCGACGACCTGCGGCTGCCGGCGCGGGTTTACGCGGCGCGCAAAGCGGCGGCGGCCCCCCCGGCCGACCTCGACGAGGTCGCCGACCTCATCCGCCGCGGCGACTGCGCGAAGGCCGAGGCGACGCTCGACCGCCTCAAGCTGTAGACATGCGTCGTTGTCCCTTCTCCGCTTCCTGTCCGGAGTTGCAACAATGCCGCGCCCGTCGCCAACGGTTTTCCCACGCCGCACCATCTGGGCGGCCATCCAAGGTCGTCGCAGAGCACCTCGAAGGCTGGCTCGAGACTCGGGCGGTCGCTGAGCAGCCCGTTTCGGCGCACGTCGAACGGGAGCTGCGGTCGTACCTCACCTGTGGCATCCTCTGCTTCGGATTTGGCCGGGCGCGCTGTACATCGTGCGGGCAGGGTTTTGTCGTGGCCTTCTCGTGCAAGGGCCGGGGTGTCTGTCCGTCTTGCAACGGCCGCCGAATGGCGCAGACGGCTGCGCATCTCGTCGA
>CAIKWU010000202.1 GCA_903831155.1 uncultured Planctomycetaceae bacterium
CGGACTCCGCGGCTTCGATCGGATCACGGCCGCGGTGTTCCGCCCTTGAATCAATCATCGCTCGGTGGTGGCGACGGGATGTCGCACCACATGAGCCCGATCGCAAGGCGGAATCTATGGTGCGGAATCGAACGCCCGCGGGCCTTCTCGGCTTGGCTTTGGTGTTGGCGTGCGGCGCTGTGATGTCGCTTCAAGACAGTACATTTGCCCAAACGACGCTGTTGCAGTTCTCGACGAGCGGGTCCGCGGGCAGTGAAGCAAGCGTGGCCGCGACGACAGTGGGTAGTGGCGTGTTGACTGGCACGCTCACGCGCGGATCTGGCATCACAGCCACGGGAGGTGCAAACTACTTCACCGCGAACGGATGGGTGCCTTCAAACGGCTCTAGCACCTCATTTGCGACTGCATTGAGCGGCAACCGATTCTTCACATTCACGGCCGCTCCAGCGGCAAACCACTCGCTGTCGTTCACAAGCTTGAGTGGTACCGCCCTTGCGTCGTCAAGCGGCCCAGACGCGGCCGGGTGGGCCTACAGTATTGATAGCTTTGCTTCGGCAATTAGTGGCACTGTGACGGCATTCACCTCTGCGAAAGCCGTTACGGCATCTTCTTTGACGAACTCCGGAATCACAGCAGCTACCGAGTTTCGTTTTGTCGAGTGGCGCACAAATGCCACGAGCTCGAGCACTGGCGGCACCGGGCGATTGGGCACGCCCACCCTTTCAGGCGCTGCCACGCTTCGCTCCGCCGCCACGCTCACCTGGGATGGCGGCCGGGGCAGCGGCGCCTGGGACGCCTACGACGGCTACGCCGCCAACCAGAGCAACTGGAATCTCAATAGCATTCCCACCTCGGGGCTCGTCGACAGCATCACGTTCGCCGGCTCCACCCAGACGACGTCCACCAACACCATCGGCGGTCTGACGATCGGCTCGATCACGTTCGCGGCCGGGGCGGGCGCGTTCGTGAACTCCGGCAGTGCCGTCACGCTCAACGGCGACATCACGAACAGTTCGTCGAACCTGCAGACGATCAGCCATGCCGTCGCGTTGAGCAGCGGCACGCACGTGATCGAAACCAGCGGCAGCAGCGTCACGATCTCCGGCTCCGTCACCGGTGCGGGCGGCAGCATCACAAAGATCGGAGGCTCGACGCTCTCGCTCACGAACGCCTCGAGCAGCTTCGGCACGCTGACCATCAACGCCGGCACCGCCTCGATCGGGGCCAACACGGCGGTCACCGGCCTCGGCGGTTCGGGCGGGGGCCTCAACCTCGCCACCGGCACGCTCACGCTCACGCCCGCCGCGAGCGGCACCGTGTCGCTCCCCTTCAGCGGGAGTGGCGGCTTCACGAAGGCCGGAAGCACGACCCTCTGGCTCACCGGCTCGAGCAGCGGCTACACCGGTGCGACCACCGTCTCCGCTGGCACGCTCGTGGCGAATGGCAACATCGGCGGTTCGGTCTCCGTGTCGAGCAACGCGACGCTCGCCGGCTCCGGCTCGATCGGCGCCGTGGCGATCAACTCCGGAGCGACGGTCTCCCCGGGCAACAGCCCGGGAACCCTCACCACCGGCAGCATGACCTGGGCCGGCGGGGGCAGCTACAACTGGCAACTCTTCGACGCGACGGGCGCCGCCGGCACCGGCTGGGACTTGATCAGCGGCACCGGGGCCCTGACGATTACCGCCGAAAGCGGCAACACGTTCAATCTCAACCTCTGGACGCTCTCTGGCACCGGCCCTGACACCAACGGCAACGCGGCCAACTTTTCGTCCACGACCGACTACACCTGGAGGATCGCCTCCTTCACCGGCGGCATCACCGGTGCTTCCGGCTCGAGCTGGTACACGATCAACACCGGCTCGACCAACGGCTCGGGTGGTTTCGCCAACTCGTTCGCGGGCGGCACGTTTTCGCTCGCCCAGAGCGGCAACGACCTGAACCTCGTCTACACGGCCCCGGCGGTGGGCACCTCGTGGGACTACACCGCCACCGGCGGCTCCTGGAGCACCGCTGCGAACTGGAGCCCCGCCACCCTGCCCTCCGGCACCGCCACGCTTTCCTTCTCGGGCGGCGGCGGCACGAGCACCAACGATCTGTCACTGACCCTGGTGTCGAGCCTCACCTTCACGGGATCCGCAACCGGCGGCTATGTGATCACGGGCAGCGCCGTAACCCTCGGCTCGAGCGGAATCACGAACAATTCGAGCTCCACCCAGGAAATCGCGGCCAACCTGACGCTGGGAGCCCCTGCCTCATTGACGGCCACCAGCGTGGGGGTGCTCCTGAAGACGACGGGCACGCTCGACACCGCCGGCAGCACCCTCACCGTCACGGGCAGCGGCAACACGTCGCTCGGCGTCGTCACCGGCGCAGGCGGTTTCGCCAAGACCGGCTCCGGAACGGCCACCCTCACCAGCGCCGTCGCGTCGCCGAGCGTGACCGTGGGTGCGGGCGTCGTGCTCCTCGGCGGCTCGGATCTGCTTGCCAACTCCGGCACCGTCACCATCAGCGGCGGATCGCTCGATCTCCAGTCGTCCTCCGACACGATCGGCTCTTTGACGATCGCCGGCGGCAGCCTCAACGGTGCCGGCACGCTCACCGCGGCCTCGTATGCCCTCACCGGCGGCACGGTGAACGCGAAACTCGGTGGCGGCTCACTCACTGCCAACTCCGGCGCCGCCACGCTTGCCGGCACGTCGGACGCAGGCACGGTCACCGTCGGCGGCGGCTCCCTCACCACCGCCGGCGGCAACAAGCTTGCCGATGCCGCGGCCGTCACGCTCTCCGCGGGGGGCCTCACGCTCGGTGGCAGTGATACGGTCGGTTCGTTCACGATCACCGGCGGCACCCTGGGGGGCTCCGGCATCACGCTCACGGCCGCCACCTACTCGCTCGGCGGCGGGACGGTCGAGGCAAACCTCGGTTCGGGCGCGGCCTCATCCTCGGCCGGCTCGACCACGCTCAAGGGCACGCTTGCGGGCAGCATGGCTGTCTCCGGGGGCACGGTGACGATCGCCTCTGCCGACAGGATCGGCGACTCGTCGGATGTGACGGTTTCCGCCGGCTCGCTGGACCTCGGATCGTTCAACGACACCGTCGGATCCTACACGAGCTCCGGCGGTAGCCTCGGCGGCAGCGGCACGCTCACCGCCGCCGCGTATTCGCTCAACGGGGGCACGATTGCAGCCAATCTCGGTGACGGCACCGCCACTTCGTCGTCCGGCTCCACATCCTTGAACGGCACGCTCGCGGGCAACCTTGCGGTGGCCGGCGGCATGGTGGCCCTCGGTGCCGCTGATCGCCTCGGCAACTCGTCCAGCGTCACCGTCTCGTCCGGATCGCTTGGGCTCTCGACCTTTGCCGACACGGTCGGCTCGTTCTCGATCTCCGGCGGCAGCGTCGGCGGCTCCGGCACGCTCACCGCCGCTACCTACGGACTCAACGGCGGGACGGTCCTGGCCAACCTCGGCGCAGGCACGCTCACGGCGAGCAGCGGTGCAACCACGCTCACCGGCTCATCGGCAGCAGAGACCGTAAACGTGAGCGGCGGCACGGTCACCCTCGGCGCCGCCAACCGGCTCGTCGACACGGCGACCATCACAGTCTCGAGCGGCATCCTCGACACGTCGGCCTCGAACTACTCCGACACCGTCGGCACGTTCTCGATCTCCGGCGGCAGCCTCGACGGCGGCGGCACGATCACGGCTGGAACCTACGCCCTCACGGGAGGCACCGTGAACGCGAATCTGGGCTCCGGCGTGCTCACCGCTCACTCGGGTGCCGCCGCGCTCAATGGCACGTCGGGGGCGGCGACCGTGAACATCGGCGGCGGCATGCTCACCACCGGCGGCGCCAACAAGCTGTCCGACACCGCAGCCGTCACGCTCTCGTCGGGCGGACTCACGCTGGGCGGCAGCGACACGGTAGGCGCCTACGCCCAGTCGGGCGGCACGCTCGGCGGTGCCGGCAACACGCTCTCCGCCGCCAGCTACGCCCTCACAGGCGGTACCGTGACCGCCAATCTCGGCGGCGGCTCCCTGACCGCTGCGAGCGGCAGCACGTCGCTCTCCGGCACCGTGGGGGCGACGACCATCACGATCAACGGGGGCACGCTCGCTCTGGCATCCGCAGGTCGCCTCTCGAATGCCGCAGCGGTCACCATCTCATCCGGTCGCTTGAACCTGGGTGGGAATGAGACGGTGAGTTCCTACTCGCAATCCGCCGGCGTCCTCGGGGGCTCCGGCACGCTCACGGCGTCGAGCTATTCGATCACCGGCGGCACGCTCTCCGCGCAGATCGCCGGGTCCGGAACGGTCACGATAACTGGCGGAAGCCTGCTCAGCTCCGGCGGGGCGGCCGTTTCCAATCCCATTTCGATCGGCGGCGTCGTGCCCACAGCCTTCTACTCGCAGAATTTCGACACGCTGGGGAGCGGGATCCCCGCAAACTGGACGACCGGGACGGGTGCCACCAGTTCCTCGGTTGGCACGACGGTCTCTTTTTCGGGAACCGCTCCTGCGGAATGGGCCGCAACGGGTTCGGGCTTCAAGAACTTCGCTTCGACGACAGGCTTGACCTCGACAAGCGGTTCGGCGACCCAAGCTGCATCGACGGATCGCTCCCTGGGTATTCGACAGACGAGCAGCTTCGGTGATCCTGGAGCGACCTTCAACTATGCCTTGAGCACGACCGGGCAGACGGTCGATTCAGTCTCGCTCGACCTCCTGATGCTGAGCGTTCAGACGCGATCGACCACGTGGTCGATCGAATACGGCCTGG
Organism: uncultured Planctomycetaceae bacterium; assembly: GCA_903831155.1. Classification (GTDB taxonomy): domain Bacteria; phylum Planctomycetota; class Planctomycetia; order Pirellulales; family UBA1268; genus QWPN01. Next base: position 4,783 of record CAIKWU010000202.1, read on the forward strand.
GTGCCTCGCCGACCTCATTCACCACGCTCGGCACGTGGCCGGATCCCAACGCCTGGGGTTCGACGAGCGTCTCCTACTCGGGAACGGCCGTCAGCGGGATGAGCAACCAGGCGAATGTCGTGTTCCGCGTCGCCACGGTCTCCGGGGCCGCAACCGGGTCGGGAAACCGCGATTCGATGGGCATCGATAACTTCCAGGTCAAGACGTTGAGCGCTGTAGCCGCCTCCGCCACACTCGGTATCGCATCACCTGGTACGACCACCTACTCCGGCGGCATATCCGTGACGGGCACCGCCGAACTCACCGCCGTTGCCGGCGGTACGGCGACGTTCTCGGGCATCATCAGCGGCGCCGTCGGATCGGTCACGAAGACCGGGGCCGGCACGGTGATCCTCGCCGCCACCAACACCTACTCTGGGGCCACGACCGTTTCCGCCGGCACGCTCAAGGTGAACGGTGTGCTCGGCTCCGGAAGCCTGTCGGTCGCCGCCGCGGCGTGGCTCATGGGCACGGGCACGATCAACGGTCCGGTCACCGTCAACGGCACGCTCGCCCCCGGATCGAGCCCGGGCGTGCTCACCCTTGGCTCGCTCATGCTCACGGACACGAGCACGGCCGTGATCGAGATCGCGTCGGCCGGCACGCGTGGCACCGCCTATGACGGCATCAGCATCCTCGACGC
>CAIKWU010000203.1 GCA_903831155.1 uncultured Planctomycetaceae bacterium
GAAACAAAAGACGCCGAACCTCGACCGCATGGCCCGCGAAGGCATGAAGCTCACGAGCTTCTACGCGGCGCCCGCCTGCTCGGTGTCGCGGGCCCAGCTGCTCACGGGCTGCTATGGCCTGCGCGTCTCGGTGCCGTGGGTCTTCTTCCCGGCGGGAAAGCAGGGGCTCAACCCGGCCGAAGTCACGGTCGCGGAGCGGCTCAAGTCCCAGGGCTACGCCACGGCCTGCTTCGGCAAGTGGCACCTCGGCGACCAGCCGGAGTTTCTGCCCTGCCGGCAGGGGTTCGACCGCTATCTGGGCATTCCGTACTCCAACGACATGCAGAAGAAGAGCGCGGAGACGGGCAAGAGGGTCGTGCCGCTCATCCGCGACGATCGCGTGGCCGAACTGCTCACCGACGAGGCCCAGCGAGGCATCGTGGAGCGGTGCACCGACGAGGCGGTGGCCTTCATCCGCGACTCGAAGGAGCAGCCGTTTTTCCTCTACGTCCCCCACACGGCCGTGCACGTCCCGATCTTTCCAGGCGAACGGTTTCGGGGAACGAGCGACAATGGCCGGTTCGGCGACTGGGTACAGGAGGTCGACTGGAGCGTGGGGCGGATTCTCGACGCGATTCGCCATGAGGGGCTCGCCGAGAACACACTTGTGATCTTCACGAGCGACAACGGCCCCTGGACGGTGAAGGGGGTGGACGGCGGCTCCGCGGGTCCGCTTCGCGGGTCGAAGGGAAGCACGTGGGAAGGGGGCGTCCGCGTGCCCACGATCGCCTGGTGGCCGGGCCGCGTGCCAGCTGGGAGCGAATGCGACGCATTTGCCGGAACGATCGACCTGTTGCCGACGTTCGTGTCGCTCGCCGGCGGTGAGGTGCCGGCGGCGCCCATGATCGATGGCCGCGACATCTCCGGCCTGCTCATGGGCACGGTGCATGAGCCGGTCCGCGACGCCCACTACTACTTCCAGGGGCCGACGCTCCAGGCCGTCCGGTCGGGCCGCTGGAAGCTGGCGGTCGCTCCGCAGCCGGAAGGCATGGGGAAGGGCAAAGCAGCCGCCGAAGCCTCACTGGATCAGCCGAGGCTCTACGATCTCGACGCGGACATCGGCGAGACGACCGACGTGGCGGCCGAGCATCCCGACGTCGTGGCCCGGCTCCGCGGCCTCGCCGAGCGCATGGCCGCCGAACTCTGCGGCCCGAAGGCCACCGGCGTTCGTCCTGCCGGTGAGGTCAAGCAGCCGGTGTTCCTCTATCCAGTGGCCGAGGATCAGCCCGCCCCGAAGCCTGCGGCGGCGAAGCCAGCAGCTTGATTCAGCCCAGCGCGGTGGGGCGAATCGCCGCGTTTCACGGGCGAATCGAGCCTGCAGACCCGGATGCCGTCGGGGCACCGTCGTCGACCCACGCGGCATGCCTTTTGCGGCCAGTTCCGACGTCCGGGCCGCCTCGTGAAGACGGGGGCCTCGACCACGTTCCAGCTCAGTGGATCCAACTCCTTCACCGGCGGCACGACAGGGTGCGAGATCACGAGCCCGCTCTTCACGGCGGGCACGTTCGACCTCGTCACCGGCGACGTTCTGTCGGTCGTGGCCACCGGCCCGGCCTATGGCTGCCGTTCGATGTGGCGGCGGAAGCGGGCCTGAGACGCCGCCCAGACGCTGCGTGGCTGATGACAGCGCGGAGCTCCGCCGACAGGTGTCCGAGCCGCGGCGCACCGGAGCCGCTCGTCAGAAACTCGCAGGAACCTCACGAATCGCTCACACGCGACGTGCATCGTGTGGGAGCCGTTGAGGGGCCGATGGGCCGCGGCGAGCGAGTGACGGGCCCGCGGGGATGACGCGGGCAGGGTTCGATCCAGCGGCTGCGACGCCGCGATCAGGCCGCAGGTGCAACACCCGCCGATGCCCACCGCCGGATTGGCGGGCATCCGCACGATGCAAGGTGCCACATGGTTTTGGAACGCGACATGCTCGTGATGAAGGGATTGAAGGCGAATCACCTGAGCTCGGTCAGCATCCGGCTGTTTCTCCTGGTCTTTTGGATCATGGTCGGCGGGGCCCATGCTGCCCGTGCCGCCACGTGGTCGTATGACTTCGGCACGACCACTGGAACGTGGACCACCGGGACGTCGATCTCATTTCTTCCGTCTCCCCCAAGCGGCACGAGTTTCGTCCGCGTTGGGACCGGCGGCGGAAGCGTCGCGCTCGAGAACCCGGGCAGCGCATCGCTCGGGACGGGCACCGAACTCGTCCTGACCGCCCCGACCTCCACGTCCGTGAACAAGTTCTCCGTCTTCGATTACGCCGGATCCAACTTCTACTCGCTGTCCTTCTCCACGATCATCTCCGGCAACTCGGGCGTCTTTACCTTCTTTACGGGAAACGGCGCCTCCTTCAGCAAC
>CAIKWU010000204.1 GCA_903831155.1 uncultured Planctomycetaceae bacterium
AGCGGGGCGTGCTCTACATCGACGAGATCGACAAGATCGGCAAGACGAGCCAGAACGTGTCGATCACCCGCGACGTCTCGGGCGAGGGCGTTCAGCAGGCGCTGCTCAAGATGCTCGAAGGCACGGTCGCCAACGTGCCGCCCCAGGGGGGCCGCAAGCATCCCGAGCAGCAGTACATCCAGATCGACACCTCGAACATCCTGTTCATCTGCGGCGGGACGTTCGTGGGGATCGAGAAGATCATCGGCAAGCGGCTCGGCAAGAAGACGATCGGCTTCGGCCAGCAGTCGGGCCACCGGCAGGATGCCGACCTCGCCGAACTGCTGCCGCACGTCGATTCCGACGACATCCTCGAGTTCGGGCTGATCCCCGAACTCGTCGGCCGCCTCCCGGTGATCTCGTCGCTCCAGCCGCTCGACGAGAAGGCCCTCGTCAACGTGCTCAAGGATCCGAAGAACGCGCTCGTGAAGCAGTATCAGAAGATGTTCAGCCTCGAGAGCTGCAACCTCGAGTTCACCGACGAGGCGCTCGTGGCGATCGCCCGCAAGGCGATGAAGAAGGAGACCGGCGCCCGCGGGCTGCGGTCGATCATGGAGGACGTGATGCTCGACATCATGTTCGACCTCCCCGAGAACCAGGGCGCGACCTACATGATCAACGAACGCAACGTCGAGGGGACGGAGCCGGTCGTGCCCGTCCGCGAGGCCCGCACCAAGAGCGCCTAAGGCCGCTCCTCGTCGGGGAACGCCTCGGCGAGGAGTTCGTCGAGCCGCCTGCCGCGGGCCTCGATGCTCACCACGTTGCCATCAGCGCCCACGAGGATCATCGTGGGAATCCCGCTGATCCCGTAGCGGGCTGCGAGCAGGGATTTGCCCCCGTCTTCGGGCGGCTGGTCGAGGATGATCGGCCAGGGGATCTCCCGCTCGGTCACGAACGCGTCCAGGGCGTCGCGGTCCTCGTCGAGACTGACGCCCACGACCTCGAAGCCACGGTCGTGGTAGCGGTCGTAGAGCTCGCGAACCCGCGGGATCTCGGCCACGCAGGGGCCGCACCACGTGGCCCAGAAGTCGACGAGCACCACCTTGCCGGCAAGGCTCGCCGGGTCGAATGGCGAGCCGTCGAGGAGCGTGCCCTCGAGCTCGATCGGCCTGCCGGGGAGGGAAAGGCGACGCAGCGTGCCGGCCGCGGCGTGGGCCACGGCCTGCAGGCGCTGGTCGCCGCTCCGCTCGAACCGTGGCAGGAACGACTCGAGTGCGAGCCGCGTGGCGTCGTCGCCTCCTGGCACCCTCTCGAGCCGGCTGGCGAGGTCGCCGGCGACGGCGAGCAGCGCCGGATCGTCGGGTGCCTCGTCGAGCAGTGCCGCGATCCGGCGCACGAGGGGGACCGCGTCGCCGGGGCTGTTTCCGGAGAGCACGGCATCAACCCGGGCCTCGAGGGCCAGGCGGCCGGCCCGGGCGGCGACAGCCGGGTCAGGATCATCGGCCAGACTCTCGGCGAACGCCGCGAGTGCCTCGGCGACGCGAGGCTCGCCGAGTTCCTTGAGGTTTCCGAGCGCGTCGAGTTTCAGGACGATCGCGCGGGCCCGCCGCGGATCGGACGCCGGGGCCTGTGCCAGGATGGCCTCGGCCGCCTGGATCGTCAGCGACGCCACGCGGCGGCGGTGGTACCGCTGCCGTCCGCGCGAGTCAGGTTCCATGGCCGGGTCGGAGATCTTCTCGACGTAAGCGAGGAGTTCGTCGGGAGTCGCCTGCGGATCGGGCGGATCGAGACGGCTTCGCCTGCCGCCCGCCGGTTCGCGTTCGCCTTCCTCGGATGGGGACGGGGGCGTGGCCGGATCGGCGGCCGACACCGGTGAGATCATCGCCGATGAGGCGATGACGCTCGACGCGACGACGAGGAGCCATCCAGCGGTCGATCCACGCACGGCACGCCCCTTCGTCCACGGCATCGCTCTGGCCCCTCTTGGCTGGGCCATCATAGCGAAGAAGGAGCCTGCGGCCCGAGCGGGCCGCGGTCAGGCGGAACGCCGCCGGTGGTCTGCGGCCGCGTCGAGCACGGGAAGGCGGATCGTCATCGCCGTGCCCCTGCCGGGAGCGCTCTCCACGCGGATCCGCCCGCGGTGGGACTCGATGATCTCGCGGCACGACGCGAGGCCCATCCCGCTGCCCCCCTTGCCGGTCTCGTCGGGGCCCGACTTCGTGGTGAAGTGCGGTTCGAAGATCCGCCGCATCACCTCCGGCGGCATGCCGCAGCCGGTGTCGCGGACCATGACGTCCACGAGGCCCGACGCCTCGTCATGCGAGAGCCGGAGGATCAGCCGGCCGCCGTTGGGCATCGCCTGGCGGGCGTTCACCAGCAGATTCAGCAGCACCTGCTGCAGCTGACCTGGATTGGCCGACACGCGGGGCACCGGGGCGAACTCCCGCTCGACCTGCACCCGGTACTTCATCATCTCCCGCTCGAGGAGCACGAGCACGTCCTCGACGAGCACAGGGAGATCGACCGGCTCGAATCGGCTGGAGCGGCTCCGGGACATCGACAGCACGCTGGCGGTGATTTTTGCGGCCCGGGTGCCTGCCGACAGGATCCTCTCCAGCGCCTTGTCGCGGGTCGCCTGGTCGCGATGCCTGAGCCCCATCCTCGAGTAGTTGAGGATCGTCGTGAGGGCGTTGTTGAACTCGTGCGTCGTCGTGCCCAGGAGTTCGCCGAGGGCCGACTGCTTTCGGGCCTCGAGCAGCTGGCGGCGGAGGTCCGCGACCTCGGCGGCGTGCCGCGCGGCGGCCTCGGCCAGATCCCGCCGCAGCCGGGCGGGCTCGTCGCCGGACGGCGCCACCGGCCCGGGACGCGGGGGAACGACGATGAGGCTCCGACAGGAGGGCTCCCCCTCCCGGCCTCCGTCACGGCCCTCCGATCCCGCAGCATGCATCGTCGCGAAGTCCCTTCCGGGCACGCCCGGCCGCAGGGTCTGCCCCGGCGGCAATCCCTCGTTGACCGTGAGTGTTTTCGTGCCCGCACGCCTCAACCCGCTGTCGCCGCGGGAGTTGCGTCTTTCCGGGGGGTATCGTCGGGGGCTCCGCGGCGGCTGTACAATCCTGCCGACGCGCCATTCCCGTCACTCGACCGTTCAAGGTTCCATGGTCCGGCCCGGCGGTGGTTGCCGCGGGGCGAACGGTCGGCTTCCGTGCCGTCCACGTTCGAGGCGGGCCCCCGCTTACCCGAGAAACGTCGACCCATCATGAACCGCCCCGTTCGCCCAGCCTCCGGCCGTGGTGCCTTCACCCTCGTCGAGCTCCTCGTCGTGATCGCGATCATCGCGATGATGATCGGCATGCTCCTTCCCGCCATCCAGTCGTCCCGGGAGGCCGCCCGGCGGATCGCCTGCAAGTCGAACCTCAAGCAGGTGGGGATCGCGATGCAGATGTACATGGACCGCAAGTCGAGGGGACGGTTTCCGGTGGCGGCGGGCCTGCCGAGTTCCGAGCTCTTCAACCGCTGGCCCTCCGAACCGATCCGCCCCAGCATCGTCTCGGCGCTGGGCTCGTTCATGGAGAACACGCGGGCGGCGTTCAGCTGCCCGTCCGACTCGATCTACTTCAAGCGGGAGCCGAGTTCCGAGTACGGCCAGAAGATCGAGGCGCGGCTCGCGGAGATCCCGGCCGCCCAGCGGCCCGCGGAGTACAAGGACACCCCCTACGAGGGTACGAGCTACGAGTATCCGATCCGACGGCTCCTCTCGGCCGACCAGTCGCAGGGGAAGACTCGCGAAGAGGCCCTCACGTACCGCGGCAACGTCGCCGCCTCGTCCAAGCTCTGGGTGCTCTACGAGTTCGCCCCGTTTCACATGACCGGATTCGCGGGGTTGTTTCCCGCCGACGAGAGCGACATGAATCGTCCCGACCCCGACTGGGTGCCGCCCGAGGGATCGCGGAACTTTCTCTACTTCGACGGTCACGTCGACAATCTCTGATCACGCCGCGACCGCTGGCCGGCCGCGACCCCGAGGACCAACCATGAGCACAGCAGCCGCGAGATCCGCCCGCACGACCGCCAAGGGAGACGGGACGCGGGTCGGCCCCGGTGCCTGGGTGGCGGTGGCAGCGGTGCTCCTCGTGATCGCCGCGGTCGTGGCCTGGTGGCTGGGCTGGCTGTCGTTCGGCACCGACCCGCGCGTCGTCGAAATCCAGCGGATGCAGGAGGAGGCGCAGCGTCAGTTCACCGCCAACGGCGGACCTTCCACGGTGGTGGAGGCCATGGCGGCGGTCACGACCATGAACACCATCCGGGCCCAGGTGGAGGCCCTTCCCCCGCACCTCCGCGAGCAGGCGGAGCGGCGGGGCGCGGGGATGTTCCAGTCGGCGATGCGGGCCAGGATCGACGCCTACTACCAGGCGCCGCCGGCCCAGCGGCAGGCGATCCTCGACCGGCAGATCGACCAGGAGGAGTCGATGGGCAAGGCGTTCGAGGCGGCCCGGTCGGTCGCCGGGGTGCTCGGTGCGGGCCAGTCGTCGTCAGGCACCTCGGCCCCGCCATCTGGCGGTGGACCACCCGGCGGTCCGCGTCGAAGCGGCAACGAGGAGGATCGCAACCGCCGAATCAAGTCGATCATCGACCGCACCACGCCCGAGCAGCGGGCGCAGTGGGTGGAGTATCGCCGGGCCATGGACGAACGACGCGAGCAGCGCGGGCTTCCGCCCGGCTGGGGAAGGTGAGGGGCACGTGGCGGACACGCTCGGCCTGCTGGCGGAGGCTCGCCAGCTCGCCGCCGACCTCGGGTATCGAGTCCGGGAGGAGCCGCTCGGAGAGCTGGCGGGCGGGCCCTGCACGATCGCGGGTGTTCGCCAGGTGATCCTCAACCTCGAGCACCCGGCAGCGGAGCGGCTCGACCGGCTGCTTGCGGCGATCATCGCCGACCCGCGGCTCGACGGTGAACCGAAGAGCCGGCTCCTCGAGGCGAGGCTGCGAACGATGGGTCGGGGCGGGGCGGCCGACTGACTCGCCGGACCCGATGCCGGCATCGCCTACGGCGTTCGATACAGCCCATGGGCCGTGATGTAGGCCTCGACGGCCCGCGGCGTGCGATAGCGGATGCTGCCGGCGGCCGCGACGGCGGCGCGGAGGTCGCTGCCGCGGATGCCGATCGCCGGCATTCGCACCCGGGAGCCGACGATGCGATCGGCATGGCCCGGGCCGAGCACCGCCGCCACCGCGGGGCTGCGGACGATCGCGGTGAGGTCGTCGAGGCCGTCGCGCTCCACCGCGATCACGCTCCAGCGGTCGAGGATCGCCCGCGGCTCCCGCCATGCAGGCAGGCCCGCGAGGCTGTCGGGGCCGAGGATCAGCACGAGCGTGTCGTCAGGATGCGCCGCCGCGAGTTCGGTGAGCGTGTCGATCGTGTAGCTCACGCCGCCGCGGTCGAGCTCCACCGTGGAGACGGCGAAGGCATCGTGGCCGCCGATCGCCAGCGACAGCATCGCCACGCGGTCGGCGGCATCGGCCAGCCTTCGATCCTGCTTGTGGGGCGGCACCGCGGCGGGCACGAACAGCACCCGGTCGAGCGACGCCTGCTCCCGGCAGCACTCGGCCGCGATCAGGTGACCGAGGTGGACCGGATTGAAACTGCCGCCGTAGACGCCGATCCGCATCGTCACCTCCTCCCGCCGCCCGTGCCGCGGGCGGCCGATGGACCGGTCGGCCGTCGCGCGGGTCTACTCGGGATCATGTCAGAGCAGCATACGACGCAACGCGAACTCTTCGAGAGCCGTCCCCGCTGGGCCGAGGACGACGCCCGCCGCGGCACGATCGCGACCGTCGTGCTCCCGGAGGGGGTCGAGAAGCCGCTCGACTACCTCGTGCCCGAGTCGCTCGCGGCGCAGGTGGAGCCGGGCCGCCGCGTCCGCATCCCCCTCGGGCGTTCCAACCGGGAGACGCTCGCATACTGCGTGGCCGTCCGGCACGGGGACCTGCCTCAGACTCCGCTCAAGGGCGTGGTCGCCGTGGAGGACGAGAAGCCGCTGCTCTCGCCGCGGATGATCGAGCTCACGAAGTGGATGGCCGAGCGGTGGATGGCCCGCTGGGGCGAGGTGCTCGAGGCGGTGCTGCCCGCCGGCGTGCGGCTGCGGAATCGGGTGCGGCTCTCGCCGCTCCTCGTCGCGAGCGGAGCCGCGCCGCCGCGAAAGCCGACGCCGGCACAGGCGAGCGTCCTCGCCGCGGCGGGTGAGCCGAGGACGGCCGACCAACTCGCCGAGGCGAGCGGCGCGAGCCGGGCGGTGGTGCAGCGGCTGGTGAAGCTCGGGCTGCTCGTGGAGCAGGGGGCCGTGGAGCGGGCGAGCCTCGGAAAGACCGAGCGGCCGCGGATCGCCCACGATCGTCCGGAGGAGCTCTCCGCGGCGCAGGCGCGGGCGCTCCATGCCATCAAGGACTCCATGGCCGCGCGGCGGCACGAGACGATCGTGCTCTTCGGCGTCACGGGAAGCGGCAAGACGGAGGTCTACCTTCAGGCGGTCGAGGAGACCGTGTCGTACGGCAGGCAGGCGATCGTGCTCGTGCCCGAGATCAGCCTCACGCCCCAGACCTGCGACCGCTTCCGGGCCAGATTCGGCACCGTGGCCGTGCTGCACAGCCACCTGACCGCGGCCGAGCGGCATGCCCAGTGGCGCGAGATCGCGTCCGGAGGGGTCAACGTGGTGGTGGGCGCGAGGTCGGCGATCTTCGCCCCGACGCCGCGGCTCGGCCTCGTGGTGATCGACGAGGAGCACGAGTCGTCGTTCAAGCAGGGGACGGCGCCCCGCTACCATGCCCGCGACGTCGCCGAGTGGATCGCGAGGGCGGAGGGCGTGCCGCTCGTCCTCGGCTCGGCCACGCCGTCGCTCGAGACGTTCGCCCGCTGCCTGGCCGGAGAATGGACGATGTGCCGCCTCGCCGACCGCGTGGGCGGAGGCCAGCTTCCCGCGGTGATGACGGTCGACCTGCGCGAGCGGGGCAGCCGGTCTCGCGGGGCCGTGAGTCCGCGGCTGGCCGCCGGCATCCGCTGGGCGCTCGATGCCGGCGGCCAGGTGATGCTGCTCCTCAACCGTCGCGGGTTCGCGACGCACGTGCAGTGCCAGGCCTGCGGCCACACGGCCCGCTGCGACCAGTGCGACCTCGCCCTCACGCTCCACCAGCCCGGGAACCGCGGCATCTGCCACGGCTGCGGCCTCGTGACCCGCCTGCCGACCGACTGCCCCGACTGCCATGCGCCGGGCCTCGTCCACTCCGGCACCGGCACGCAGCGGCTCGAGGAGCAGGTGCGGGCGGCGTTTCCCGACGCCGCCGTGGCCCGCATGGACACCGACACCATGCGGACCCGCGGCAGCCACGAACGCACGCTCGACGCCTTCCGCAACCGCGAGATCGACATCCTCGTGGGCACCCAGATGATCGCGAAGGGCCTCGACTTCCCCACGGTGATGCTCGTGGGCGTCGTCAACGCCGATGCCGCGCTGCATCTGGCGGACTTCCGCGCCGCGGAACGGACCTGCCAGCTCGTCACGCAGGTGGCGGGCCGAAGCGGGCGGGGCCCGCTCGGCGGCCGGGTGGTGGTGCAGACGAGCACGCCCGATCATCCGGCGATCCGGGCCGCCGCGAACCACGACTACGAGGCCTTCGTCCGCAGCGAACTTCCGGCCCGCGAGGCCCTGCTCTATCCGCCCTACGGCAGCATCGTGCGGATCGTGGTGCGGAGCCTCGACGACCAGGCGGCCTCCGGCTGGGCGGGCACGATCGCCGAGCGGCTGCGGCGCGAGGCCGAGCCGATGCCGGAGATCCGCGTGCTCGGGCCGGCGCCCGCGCCGATCGCCCGCCTCCGCGACCGCTTCCGCTGGCACCTGCAGGTGCACGGGCCCGACGGTCCAACGCTGCGAGCGCTCGTCGGCCGGGCCACGGCCGGACTCAGGACGCCCGAAACGGTCGCCTGGATCGTCGACGTCGACCCCGTCGACATGCTCTGACGCACCGGCATGGCCCGCCATCGTGGTGAGCGATGACTTTTGGCGGTCTCCACGGGTACGATTGACCTCATGGCGTATCGGACGATCACCGACATCCTCGGCGAGACGAGCCTGGAGCGGAAATGCCGCTTCCTGTTCGGGCTCTGCCTGTTCCTGCTGATCGCCGGAAGTTTCTGGTGGTATGGCAGCCGCACCGAGCAGCTGGTCTACGCGACCACG
>CAIKWU010000205.1 GCA_903831155.1 uncultured Planctomycetaceae bacterium
CGCCCGCCGCACCGACGCCGCCGTTGCCCCCGATGCCACCCTGGCCGCCGCCGCCGCCCGCGCCGCCGCTGCCGTTGAGGCCGGCTTGCGACGGAAACACGAAGTAGCCCACGCCGGCGTTGCCGCCGTTGCCGCCCTTGCCGCCCGCGAGGCCGTCACCGCCGGTGCCGCCGTTGCCCCCCTTGCCGCCGGGGATCGTGGCATCGACGCCGCTGGCACCCGCAACGCCCAAGCCGCCATTGCCACCATTGCCGCCCACGCCGCCGGTCCCGCCGGCGCCGAAGATCAGGCTCCCGTTGCCGCCGTTGCCGCCCGCGAGGCCGTCGCCGCCAGCGGCTCCGTCAGTGCCATTCAGGCCAGGGCCACCGACGCCGCCGTTCCCGCCGTTGCCGAAGAGGAGGCCGCCGCTGCCACCGCTGCCGCCGGCACCGTTGCCGATCCCCGCGCCGCCGTTGCCGCCGTTGCCGATCCAGCCGGCGCTGCCGCCGTTGCCGCCGGCCGTGCCGTTGCCACCGTTGCCGTAGATGATGCCGCCATTGCCGCCGTTCGGTACATCAATCGAGCCCGCGGCCCCGCTTGCAAACAGTTCCTTGCCCGACGTCGAGCCGACGTCGCCGGTCTGCGCGGCGGGCGGCGCGGTCACCGTGACCGCCTGGTTGAAGTTCGACAGCGTGACCGTGATCAGGCCCACGTCGGGCACTTCCGCCGCGAACCGCGTCACGTAGCCCTGCGGGTTGACCCACACTGTCGTCGGGATGGCGTCGTTGCCGAAGATGGGCGTCGTGCCCAGCGGTGTGAGGTTGGCGAGGGGCAGCAGGGCCGCGAACGTGGAGCGGCCGATCGTCGCGTTGTAGCGAGTGCCGTCGGCGTCGGTTCCGGCGGGCGTCGCGGTGATCGGGAACTCGATCGACGACAGCGTGTTCTTCGGGGTAAGGCCCGTCACCAGGCTGCCCACGAACGTTCCCACCTGCGACGACCCCGGCACCGTCACCCACGGCAGGCCTGTCGCGCCCAGGCGGGCGGCATCGACGTAGGTCGTGTTGCCGATCTGGCGGAACTCGGTGGTCTGCGGCACAGATCCGACGCTCGCCTGGAGGTCGATCAGGCCCTTCTTCGTGTCGAGCGCACCGGTCGAGCCGGCGAGCGTGCCGCGGATGTCGAATGCCACCGTGAAGGCGTAGAGCCCCACGTGCTCCGCCCGCAGCGCGGCGAGCCCCAGCGGGGTGAGGCGCACCGTCGCGCCGGCCGCGGAGGTGATCTTGCCGTCCGGGGCGTTGGGAACGAGATCCTTGATGTTGCCGAGCGCGTTGTTGCTGATCTGGTTGCCGTCGATCACCAACTTCGTGCTGGTGCCGTAGGCGCGCACGCCGTAGCCGCTGTTGAAGATGATCGTGTTGCCGGCGCCGCTCTGGCCGAGGTTCAGCCGCCGGGCCTGGTGGAGCACCACGCCGCTGGCGGTGTTCTGGGTGAGGGTGTTGCCCGCGACGACCGTGCCGACGTAGGAGCCTGGACTGAACTTCAGCCCCTTTCGGTTGCCGATGGCCGTGACGTTGGTGATCACGGAGCCGGTCGAGCCGCCCACGAACCGCAGGCCGTTGCCCCCGAAGCCGCGGATCGTGCGGACGTTGGTGGCCGTGGCCGGTGAAAACACCACGTTGTTCACGTTCGCGCCGATCACGAAGCCGCTCGTGCCCTGCGGTGTGCCCGTGCCGTCGAGCGTGAGCGCGTCGTTCACCGCCACGCTCTTTGCCGCGTCGATCGTGATGCCCCCGAGCGGGGCGATGCCGCCGACCGCTCCGGCCATGGTGATCGCGTTGCCGGAAGACAGCGTGAGCCGACCGACCCCGTCGAGCGTGGAGGCGAAGAGAATCGGGCCGCCGGCCTTGAGCGACGTGGCCGCCTGCATCGTCACGGGCCCCGCGAAGGTCTGCCCGCCCTGCGGCGTGGTCACTCCGGCGGCGAGCTGGATGCCGCGGCCGACGCCGGTGCCGAGCGTCATCATGCTGACCTCGCCCGCGCCCTTGGCGACGATCTTGTTGGCGACGGTGATCGTGTCGGCTTCGCCCGCGCCGGTGTCGACGACGATGTTCTGGGCGGCCGCCCCCTTGGCGACGGCAGAGAGGTCAATGCCGCCCGGGCCCACCGTGATCGCATCCGTGCCGACATTGCCGATCACGGCGATGCCCGCGAAGGCCTTCACCGTCTTGAGATTCACCGTGATCGTGTCGGCCGCCGCATCGACCGTGATGCCGGACGAGGGAGGCAGGACAGTCGAGATCGTGCCGGCGCTGGCGGCCTTGATCGTGAGCAGGCGGGACGAGGCGTTGTACGACGTGTGGAGATCGGTGATGGCCGTGCCGGCGGGATCCAGCGTCAGGACGAGCCGGTTGTCCAGGAGATTGGCACCGATGTCGTCGGCCGCGAGCATCGCCCGCGATTCGAGTGCGGCGAAGCCGTCGAGGCGGACGTTCGCTGCGGCGGACCGGACACCGTCGACCACGCGGCCGAACACGCGGCCGCCGCGGCGGTGGAACCGCCTGGCCCCGCGTGCGAAGAGCGACTTGATGGACGACCGCACCATGCGAAAGCGGGCGAAGAGCGGGTGCACGAACGGGATTCGCATCGAAACCTCACGCAGAAAAAAGCGGTCAGGGACCAGCGACAGGGGCCTCTTCAGGGATAGGCCCCCTCCACATCGGCAGGCAGACTAACCAACACCCACCGGAATTGCGAAAATCCGGTGGAGGCGGGGTTTCGGGGTACGGATAGCCCGGCTAATGGCACTCCTCAATGGTCTTCCGGCCGATGAGCGACTCGTGAGCCTCGGAGCACGTAGCGGACGCGGGCGATGCGACAGAAAAGCGTCCGGCGCCGGGTCATCGCCCCGGCGATTGCGGGGGCCAGCGCAAGGAGGAACGCGAGGCCCTGACGTGGCTACGACATCATGGGGGCTGACGCGGCGGAGCGGCGACGGCGGACCGCCACCACGGCGGGCGTGAGGCCGGCGAGAACGAGGAGGCAACTCGAGGGCTCGGGAACCACCGCGGCGTACATCGACTGGGCGAGGATGGCATGCCCGGCCGCGGTTGGATGGATGCCGTCCCAGTACAGATACTGCGACGGATCCGCCCCCGGAATGGCCCCCGAGGCATCGCTCGCGTTGGTGAGGCCGTAGGCAGCTGGATTCGCGTTCACCGCGGTCACCAGACTGTAGATGCCGAAGATCTGCACCCCGGTCTCACTCGCGAGGCGGTTTCCGAGGGCGTTGTTCATCGCCTGCGAGAGCGTGGTCCCCAGCTGCGCCGCCGAAGACCCATTGGCGGCGATCGCGGGCGCAAGCCCCACGTTGGGGACGTCCCACACGGCGATGTTCACCGCGCCCTTGCCCTGCAAGGTGTCAACGATATCGCCGATGTCCGCCGCAAACTGCAGCGAGGTCGCGGTGATGGTCGCCGTGGGATCGGCGCCGCCGGCGATCGCGGTCAGGGCGTCGCGGGCGTTGTTGCCGCCACCCGCCACCACATAGAGGGCGCCTGCAGGAGCCGAAGCCGACCCCAACGACGAGACGAAGGCCGCCGTCTGCGTGAGCAGGCTCGGGGGAAAGCCGCTGTTGTTCAACGGCCCCGTGGTCGCGCCGCCGTAGGCGTAGTTCGCCCCGGCTCCTCCGCCGAGCACAGGGCCGGCAACCTGGGACTGCAGCCCCACCAGCGTCGCGAACTGATACGCCCAGACGCTGCCGTTGCTGTACTGCAACGACGTGGCGTAGGGGTACGTCGGGATGAAGGCGTTGGACGTGATGTCGCTCTGCTGGGTGACATTCAAGGGCGGCGACGCGGTCGATCCGAGGGCGATCGCGTTGTTTCCGGGGTCCGACAGGCTGTCACCAAAGATCACGAGCCCGTTGATCGGGGCGGCGTGGACCGCGGCGACGTGAAACGTGGCGGCGACGACGAGACCACAGACGATCGCGACGGCAGGGTGAAGTTTCATGCGACAGACCTCCTGGGCGAGTTTGGCGAGAACGACGTCGGCCAGCCTGCCCACGCGTAGCGGAATAAATACAGAAAAAGCCGCCAGCCACCAACACGAAACACGCCACGATTCGCTCAGCGACCCGAACCCAGTGGCTGATGCCGCCCCGGAGTGTCAGTCCGGAGGCGATGGAGA
>CAIKWU010000206.1 GCA_903831155.1 uncultured Planctomycetaceae bacterium
AAAAAGGGACGAATCGGGCATGGGCAGGGACGAATCGGGAAAATCTAGGGACGAATCCGCCAAGGGCTGGGACGAATCGGCGGCGAGAGGTGCCGCTACTCCACGCCCTCGCTAGTCCCTGCCACGCCCTCAGGGCAGCCCTCCGCGACTCGCTCGGCCTCATCGGCCCGGCCCAGAAACACCACTGGGCAGAGCACCTTGCGATGCCCTGCCCAGCGCGAGATCACGAGTGCCGCGAGCGGCTCAGGTCAGCGTGTGCGGCGACGGCGGAAGAGCGAGTAGCCGCCGCAGGCTAGACCGGCGAGGGCCACGGCATAGGTGGAGGGTTCCGGGACGACCGCGAGATTTTGGGGATCTGAAAGCCCCGTGACGAGCGCGGCGTTCACGGTCTGCCCCGCCGTCGTGTACTGGCCGATCCGGTTCGACCCGATCTCGAGCACGTACAGGTCGGTTTCAGAGAGGACGAGATTCTGGGGGGCATTGAGGTTGTCGATGAGCTTCGCGTTGACGAGGCTGCCTGCGGTCGTGTACTCGCTGATGTAGCCGGTCGTATAGTAAAACGAGAGGTATAAGCTCGTTTCGGAGGCAGCCAAGCCGTAGAACCCGGTCGCACTACCGGGCACCTCCGGAATAACGTCTCCCAAGAACGTGCCGTTCGACGCGCTGTATTGCACGACGAAGCTGTTGGAGTGGCTGTGGGACCCCTGACTCTGGGCGACGACAAAGAGACTCGTCCCCGACAAGGCCATGCTGTAGGGAAAGCTCTGTGTCAGCGTGATGAACGCAGAACTCACCGTCTGACCGGCCGTCGAGTACTTGCCGATCGTCGTATTGCTGGTGTTCATCACGTACAGGCTCGTTCCGGAAGCGATGAGTTGGGTCGGGCCCGAAAGCCCGGTGATGAACGACGCATCGACCACCTGTCCCGCCATCGTGTACTTGCCGATGGTGTTGGCCTGCTTGTTCACCACGTACAGGTAGCCGCCGCTGGCGGCGATGCCGTTCGGCTGGCTCAATCCCGTGATCAACGACGGGTTCGTGCTGGACCCGGAGGTCGTCCACTCTCCGACCTTTCCGCTAGACCAGTCGGAAACGAAAATCTGCCCGGCAACACCGGTGGCTGCGCCGACACACGCGACGGCCAGCGCGACGAAGGCGAGACGGGGCATACGAGCGTAAGACATCATGAGCAAACTCCATGCATGGCGATCAGCAACCGGTACTTCCGCGAACGGTTCTACAGCCACCTCGCTCGCCCATAAGCCACAAAACCCAAAAAGGGACGAATCGGGCATGGGCAGGGACGAATCGGGAAAATCTAGGGACGAATCCGCCAAGGGCTGGGACGAATCGGCGGCGAGAGGTGCCGCTACCCAACGCCCTCGCTAGTCCCTGCCACGCCCTCAGGGCAGCCCTCCGCGACTCGCCCGGCCTGATCGGCCCGCAGCGGCGACTACCGGCCCCATTCGCCGCAGGCATTGCCCACGGCCTTAAACGACTTCGCCGCGTAGCACGGGCACTCTTTCGCAAACTCCCGCACGGCCAACCGTCGCCAGGGGCTCAGCCTTCACGAATCACCGACAAAACAGAACTGCGCGCGCCAAGATT
>CAIKWU010000207.1 GCA_903831155.1 uncultured Planctomycetaceae bacterium
GATCGGTAGGGCATTGGGCACCAGCGCGACCGTCGCCACCAGCAGGCTGCGAAAGCTGACGGCCAGGAGCAGAAAGATCCCCGCTGCGGCCAGCAGGAACGTCAGCCACTGGTCCGAGAGCATGCGATCCACCAGCTGCGACAGGAGCACAAAGAAGCCCGTCACCGCACCGGCCGGCCGCCCGTCCCGCGCCGGAAACTCCTCGGCTACGATCCGGTTGACCTGCTCAATGATCGCCCGCTTCTGCGGCGCCGGCTGCCGCTCGTGGGCTCGCAGCATCACCCGCAGCCAGGTCGAGCCGTCGTCGGGATCGCGGCCGATGAACGTGCGGCTCAACTGCGGCACCTGCTTCTGAAGCACGTCGATCGCGCCGGTCACGAGCCAACTGCCCACCCGCGTGCTCTGCAGTCGCTCAAGTGATATCGGCGACACGGCCGCCATCACGTCGGCCAGACTCATCACCTTGGTCAGGGCGGGCACTGGTTGGCCATCGCCATCGGGAATCGTCACCTCGGTTCGCAGCCGGTGCTCGAGCCGGGCCATGTCGCCGAGCACCTTTCCGTCGATCGCTTCGCCGGCGGGCAGGAGCACGTCCCACACGCCGGCCCCTCCCAGGCGAGTCTCGATCATGTCGTAGGAGGCTACCACCGGGCTCGAACGACGGAAGTTTCGGGTGAAATCGGTCTCCACCTCCAGCCACCGCATGCCAGCCACCGCAGCGGCTACCAGCAGTGTCGACCCAAGCAGGATCGGGCCGGGATGCCGCACGATCCGCCGCACGAGCCCGTCGAGTCCGAGTTCGAGCACACCCTCACCCCAGGCCCGCTGTGGATCAGCGTCGAACCGTCCCCACAGCGCCAGGAATGGCACGACGAGCGCCGTCGCAACGAGCACCATCACCGCGCCCACGCTCGTCATGATCCCGAAGTCGTGCACCGGTCCCACACGGCTGGCGATGAGCGAGCCGAAGCCGATCACGTCGGTGGCGATCGAGCCGACCACGGGCCAAAACAGGATCGAGATCGTGCGTTCGAGCGCCGCAGCGGGGGGCAGACCATCCTCCCGCTGCCGCCGAAACTCCACGATCACGTGCACGACGGTGGCGATCGCCACCACCGTGACCATCGCCGAGAGCATGGTCGAGACCATCGTCAGCTTGAGGCCGATCACGGCCAGCACGCCCCGCGTGCTCCAGAGTGCCAGGAGCACGACCGCCAGCGGCACGACCAGCCAGCGGAGGCTGCGGAACGAGATGAGCAGGACCGCGCCGGCCAGCACCGCGCTGGCCGTGCCCAGGAGATTGCCGTCACGCTTCAGCATCGCGAACCCGTCGCGGAGCATCACCGGCTCCCCTGCGACGGTGCCCGCGGGCAGATCGGCCATGACACTGCGGAGGCGGTCGATCGCATCGGCGCGAAAGTCCGCCTGCGGCCGCGGAGCCGTTTGCGGAGACGTGTCGCGAGATGCCGCAACCGGAGACTTCAGCACGCAGACGACCGCCGCGGTGCGGTGGTCGGTGCCGACGGCATACCCTTCCAGGAGTTCGACGAGTCTCCGCGCCGCGGGGTTTCTTTCGATGTCGATGATGC
>CAIKWU010000208.1 GCA_903831155.1 uncultured Planctomycetaceae bacterium
CAGCGATGAGCCCACCTGCGACGAAGCGCGGGCAGACGCGCTGATCGCCGCGCGGCTCGCCGAGGCCTGCGTGGATGCCCCCGAACGAGTGCGGACCGAGCGGGGATGCCTGCCCATGCCCTATGCGGCCCCCTCTCAGACTCCGGTCGGATCGTCGGTCGCCGGCGGGTACGCGGGCGGCTGGTATCACGCCGCCACGGGATACTCGATGCCGTTGGCGGCGCGATTCGCCGACATCGCCGCGCGGGCGGCCCCCGAACGGATTGCCGACGAACTCGCCGCGGCTGCGGCGGGTGATTCGCTGCGGCGGGGATTCACCCGGTTTCTGAACCGGCTGCTGTTCTGCCTCGTCACGCCCGGTGACCGCTGGAAGATCTTCCGGCGGTTCTATGGCGTGCTGTCCGAGGACCGGATCGCGAGGTTCTACGCCCACCGCTTCACGGTCTCCGACGCGGCCCGGATCGTGATCGGGCGGCCACCGAGCGGCCTCGCACCGCTCCGCTTCGCCAGATCTTTTCTTTCCCCTGCAGGTCCGGGGCTGACATGATCACCAACCCGCTCGGTTTCGCCGGACGCTCGCACCAGACCGCCCGCACGCGGCACGGCTGGTCGAAGGCCCTGCAACTCGCCCCCGATCTCTATCCCGGCGTTGGCGGGAAGCGGTTTCGGGCCACCCTCCTGCAGCGGGCCTATGAGTTTGCCGGCGGGCGGGGCGCGGCCCCGGCCTCGATCATCGACGCGATCGAGATGCTGCATGCCGGGTCGCTCGTGCTCGACGACTTCGAAGATGGCTCGCTGACGCGACGAAACCAACCCGCACTCCACCGGGTGGTGGGGCCGGCGCGTGCGGTCAACGCCGGCAACTGGATGTATTTCAGGGCCCTGGAACTTGCCGGCGTGGCCTTCGAGGATCCGGCCAGGTCGGCCGCGGTGCTCAGGCGGTTCATCGAGGTGGCCCGCCAGTGCCACGAAGGACAGGCCATCGATCTCTCGACGCGGATCGACGAGGTGACGCCCCGGCAGGCGCAGGCCGCGGCCTTGGCGATTTCGCGGTGGAAGACCGGCCGCCTCGTGTCGCTTGCGGCCTGGTGCGGCGCCCATGCCGCGGCGGGAGACCCGCAGACCCTGCGGGCCGTCGCCGCGTTCGGCTGCCGGGTCGGCGTCTGCCTGCAGATGAAGAACGACCTCGACGAACTCGTCGAGTTCGTCGGCGGGGCCGAGCGGTGCGACGACCTGCGGAACCGGCGGGTCACGTGGCCCTGGGCATGGGCCGCGGACTGTCTCCCCGCGGAGCGCTTTGCCGCGCTGCAGCGGCAGCTCACGGGCCTGCCCCTGCATCCGGCTTCGCTCCGCCCGCTGGCCAGGGACCTGCTCGAGGTGACCAGAGAGCCTGCGGCCGTGGCGATTCACGCCCGGCTCCGCCTGGCCAGGGATCTTCTGGCCGCCGCCACCGACGGCGACGGCCGGGCCGAACTGCTTGCCGAGGTGACCGAAATCCTGGGGATCGCCACGCAGCCGACCGGGGCGGAGGCCACCTGATGAGCGTGGCGGCTGGACCCGTTCGGCATCCCCGCGGAGCGGCTGCCGGAACGCGGCGCCGTGCGGCCGTGATCGGCAGCGGCTTCGGCGGCTTGGCGGCGGCCATCCGCCTGCAGTCGATGGGATTCGGCACGGTCTGCTACGAGGCCCACGACCAGCCGGGCGGACGGGCGAGCGTCTACGAAGACGGCGGCTTCATCTTCGATGCCGGGCCGACCGTGATCACCGCTCCGCATTGCCTCGAGGAGCTCTTCGAGCTGTCCGGGCGGCGAATGGCGGACTATGTCCGCCTGCTGCCGGTGACGCCGCTCTACCGACTCCAATGGAGCGACGGCGTCTCGTTCGATTACGTCGCCGACGAGGCGGGGCTGATCGAGCAGGTCCAACGCGTGAGCCCCGGAGACGTCGACGGCTATCGGCGGTTCGCCGACTACACGAGGCAGGTCTTCGAGAAGGGCTACGAGGAACTGGGGGCCGTCCCGTTTCTGAGCTTCACCGACATGCTCAGGGCCGCGCCGCACCTGGCCCGCCTGCGGGCCGATCGCAGCGTTTACGCCCAGGTTTCCCGCTTCGTGAAGGACGAGCATCTCCGGCAGGCCTTCAGTTTTCATCCCCTGCTCGTGGGCGGCAACCCGCTCGACACGAGCTCCATCTACACGCTCATCCACTGGATCGAGCGGAAGTGGGGCGTGTTCTTCCCCGAGGGGGGCACGGGGGCGCTGGTGCGCGGGCTCGTCCGCCTGTTCGAGGATCTCGGCGGCACGCTCCGGCTCGGCGCCCCGGTCGATCGCGTCACGCTGCAGGCCGGCCCGGATGCACCGCAGCACGTCGTCCACGCCGCCGGCCTGCCGCCTCAGGCGTTCGACGTCGTCGTCTCGAACGCCGACGTGCGCCACACCTACGCGAACTTGTACCGCGGCGTCGCCGGGGCCGAACGGCGGCAGCGACGGCTGGAACGGATGTCGTGGTCGATGTCGTTGTTCGTGCTCTACTTCGGCACGAAGCGGCGGTATCCGGAGCTCGCCCACCACACGATCCTGTTCGGGCCGCGGTTTCAGGGGCTGGTTCGCGACATCTTTCGCGGCCCGCGGTTGCCCGACGACTTCAGCCTCTACCTGCACGCCCCCACGGTCACCGACCCGGGCATGGCGCCCCCGGGGTGCGAGGCGTTTTACGTGCTCAGCCCCGTGCCCCACCTCGGCAACGCGGCGGTCGATTGGGATGCGGTGGCCGAGGGGTATGGCGACACCATCCTGGCCGCGCTCGAGCAACGCCTGCCGGGCCTGCGGGAATCGATCGTGATCCGCCGCCACTTCACGCCCGCCGACTTCGCGTCCAAGTTCAGTGCCTACCAGGGATCGGCCTTCTCGGTGGCGCCGAAGCTCACGCAGAGCGCCTACTTTCGCCCGCACAACCGCGACCCCGACATCCCCGGGCTCTACCTGGCCGGAGCGGGCACCCACCCGGGCGCCGGCGTGCCCGGGGTGGTCAACTCCGCGAAGGCGACCTGCGACACGATCGCCGCGGACTTCCATGTCGTCACCGGCTAGCGGGCGCGGGAACGAGGTGGCAGCGACGGCGGCCCGAGAGTCGATCCGCCGGCACAGCCGGTCGTTCTCGTTCGCCAGCCGGCTGCTGCCGGCCGCCACGCGGTCCGACGTGGAGCGGCTCTATGCCTGGTGCCGGTGGTGCGACGACGGCGTCGATGCTGCTGCGTCGCCCGCGGCGGCGGCGGCGTTCGTCGATCGCGCCACCGGCGACCTGCGGTTGATCGCGGCCGGAGGCGAGCCTGCCGCGGCCGAAAGCCTCTGGCTGGCCACGCTCGTCCACAGGCGCCAGCTCTCGATCCCGGCGGCGGAGGCCCTGCTCGCGGGCATGCAGTCGGACCTCACTCCCGCGGCGGATTTCCACGAGGACGACCTGATGCGGTACTGCTTCCGGGTCGCCGGGGCGGTGGGCGTGCTGATGTGTCCGCTTCTCGGGCTCCGGGACCGCCGCTTCCTGCCCCATGCCGCCGCCCTGGGCATGGGCATGCAGCTCACCAACATCGCCCGCGACGTCGCGGAAGACTGGCGACGGAGCCGCTGCTACCTGCCGCTCGAATGGACCGGCGGGCTTCGGCCGAGCGGCGTGGCCCCCGCTGCCGAAAGTGTTCGCAGCGGCGTGCGGAAAGTCCTCGACGTCGCCGACGGCTTCTACGCGGCCGGCGACTCTGGGATCATCGCGTTAGACGCCGATGCCCGCCTGGGGGTCCGGGCGGCGTCGAGCATCTACCGGGCGATCGGCACGCGGATCAGGCGGCGGGACTATCGAGTGCTCGAGGAACGGGCCCGGGTCTCGGCGCTCGGCAAGCTGGGACTGTTCGCCCGGGCGGTGCTGGCGGATAAGATGACGCGGGGTGCTTCGGGCAACTCCACGAACCTCGACGACACGGCCATGCACGCGCTCGCCGTCGCAAGGGGTCTGCTCCTTGAACACGGAGTTTTGGCATGAAGACGGAAGCCTGGCGGGTCGTGTTGACCGGGTTGTCGCTGACCTGCATCACGGCGACCGCGCTGTTTCTGATGGTGGCTGTGAACCCGAAAGACGCCGCGACCTACGGTTCCTCGCCGCTGGTCTACGCCGCCGGCTCAGCGGTCCTGGCGATCGCCTTCAACCGGGCATCCGCGTGGCTGCCCCGCCGCGTCCCCTCGGCCTGATTGCCCAATCGGTCGGGGATGAGACGGGACGCGCGTGGGTGCAGGTCTTGAGCAGGCGCGCGGCGCCCTCTGCAGGTTGAAAACCTGTACCCACGGTTGCGGCTATGATCGGGGACGCCGCGCGGGCCTGACGTCCGCTGCGGCTTGGTGATGGTCCAGCTGGAGCCCGACGGCATGGCAAAGATGTCTGTCCTCGCGGGGATCGGCCTCGCGATGGCGATTGCGGGATTCGTGTATGGCGTGGTAGCCGTCGGCGTGCCCACGCAGGATCCCACGCCCGCTCAGGCCGAGGCGGAGCGGTTCAACCTCGCCCTCAGCAGTTGGGCCATGGCTGTCGGCGGCGTGGTGATGGTCGCCGGGATCATCGGCATGGCCGTCGCCGCAACGCGGCGGACCTCTGGTCGGGGCGTTTGACGGGCGGGAACGACGTCCTCGCGTCGCGGGATTCCTGGCGTACCATGGCGGGTATGAAGAGCCCTGCCCGGCCCGCGTCTCCGACGTCCGCCACCGTCCGCATCGGCCTCGTGCAGTCGGCCTGCACTCCCGACCGTGAGGCCAACATCGTTCAGGCGATCGCCGGGATCGCTGCGGCGGCGAAGCAGGGCGCTCACGTCGTCTGCCTCCAGGAACTCTTCGCCGGCGAGTATCCCTGTCAGGCCGAGGACCACGGGAAGTTCGCCGAGGCCGAGGCGGTGCCGGGGCCGCTCACCGAGCGGCTCGCCGCCGCCGCGAAGGAGCATGGCGTGGTGCTCGTGGGCAGCGTGTTCGAGCGGCGCTCGGCCGGGCTCTTTCACAACACCGCCGTCATCTTCGACGCCGACGGCTCCACGGCCGGCGTGTATCGCAAGATGCACATCCCCGACGACCCGCACTACTACGAGAAGTTTTATTTTGCGCCGGGCGACACCGGCTTCATGAGCGTGGCCACGAGCCGCCTCGCCGTGGGGCCGCTCGTCTGCTGGGACCAGTGGTATCCCGAGGCTGCGCGGCTCACCGCGATGGCCGGCGCCCAGGCGATCTTCTACCCCACCGCGATCGGCTGGCTCGACGGCGAGGAGCCGCTGCATCGCGAGCAGTATGAGTCGTGGGACACCATGCTCAGGAGCCACGCGATCGCCAACGGCGTGTTCGTGGTGGCGGTGAACCGTACCGGCCGCGAGGGGCCGCTTCGCTTCTGGGGCGCGAGCGTCGTGTATGCCCCCAACGGCGACTGCCTGCTCAAGGCGTCGCACGAGGCGCCGCTCACCGCCGTGGTCGACTGCGATCTGGCCCGCATCGAGTGGTCGCGGACGCGGTGGCCCTTCTTCCGCGACCGGCGGATCGACGCCTACGGCGGCCTTCTCGGCCGATGGGGCGGGTGAATCCATGGCCGATCTCATGACCGCCTGCAGGCTGCCGGCCGAGTGGGAGCCGCACGCCGCCACGTGGATCGCATGGCCGCACCGCCGCGCCACGTTCCTCGGGCCCTTCGCGGCGATCCCGCCGGTGTATGAGCGGCTCGCGCGGCTGATCGCGCGGTACGAGCCGGTGCGGATCATCGGCTCACGGGAGGTGCTCGCGGCGCCGCGGGCCGCGCTTGCGGACGCGGCCGACGTGTCGTTTGTGGAGCTCCCCACGAGCGACTCGTGGGTCCGCGACACCGGCCCGGTGTTCGTCGTGCCCCGCATGCGCACCGCGGGCACCGGGCCTCGGGCCGTCTGCTGGAACTGGAATGCCTGGGGCGGCAAGTATCCCCCGTGGGATGCCGACGCCGGCGTGTCTCGCGGGATCGCGCAGCACCTCGGGCTTTCCATCGACGCCCCGGGCATCGTGCTCGAGGGCGGGGCGATCGAGACCGACGGCGACGGCACGCTCCTGGCCAACGAGCGGTGCGTCGTCGATCCGAAGCGGAATCCCGACCTCGATCGGAGCCGGATGGAGGCGGCGCTTCGGAAGCATCTTGCGATCGACCGCGTGATCTGGCTCGGCGGCGAACTCGCCGGCGACGACACCGACGGCCACGTCGATCAGATCGCCCGGTTCGTCGCGCCCGGCCGCGTGCTGGCCGCCCGCCAGCCCGACCGCCTCGATTCCAACCACGGCTCGCTCGATGCCAACCTCGCGATCCTCGCCGCAGCCACCGACGCCCGCGGCCGCCGCCTCGACGTGACCCCGATCGACATCCCCGCGCGGTTCGCCTTCGAGGGCACGCAGCTGCCCGCGAGCCACCTCAACTTCCTCGTGGGCAACGGCTTCGTGGCGGTGCCGGTGTTCGGCGGCCCGACCGACGGCCCGGCCCTGCGGACGCTCGAGGCGTGCTTCCCCGGCCGCACGATCGAACCCTTCGACTGTTCGACGCTCGTTCGCGGCCGTGGA
Source organism: uncultured Planctomycetaceae bacterium (assembly GCA_903831155.1). Classification (GTDB taxonomy): domain Bacteria; phylum Planctomycetota; class Planctomycetia; order Pirellulales; family UBA1268; genus QWPN01. The sequence goes on from CAIKWU010000208.1 coordinate 6,594, forward strand.
GCGATCCACTGCATCACGCGGGACGAACCCTCCGTGGCCTCGTCCCACTGAGCCCGCCATCCTGGCGGGATGTCACGCGGGACGAGCCTGCCTGAATCCCGTGGGTTTTCGGCCTTGCCCCGCCGCCGCCCGTGGGCGACCATGACGGCCTTCCGCATGGTCGATGGTCGGCGAGGAGCGATGCGATGCAGCAGATGGCCGAAGTGGCACAGGGCGCGGCAACGCTGCTCGCGCGGCTTATGCTCACCGTGGTGTTCGCCAACGCCGTCTCCACCAAGGTGATGCAGTTCTCGACAACGGCCGCCTACATGCAGCAGGAGGGGATCCCCGTCCCGAAGTTCGCCCTGTTCGCTGCGATTGGCCTGCTCCTGATCGGCTGCCTGACCCTGATCCTGGGGGCCTGGACGCGGATCGGAGCCCTGTTCCTGCTCGTCTTTCTCGCGACGGCCACCTTCTACTTTCACGACTTCTGGCGGCTGGCCGACCCGGTCCAGCGGCAGCTTCAGATGTTCCAGTTCATGAAGAACGTGGCGATCGGCGGCGGCCTGCTCTCGCTCGCGGCGTTCGGTGGCGGTCCCTGGAGCGTCGATGGCTGGATCGCGCTGAAGCAGGAGGAGGCCGAGAGCTCGCCCAAGCCGCGGGCCACCGCCAAGACGCAGTAGACTCTCGCCGCCACCGGCCGGAGCCGGCTCGTGGCACCATCAGGGGGAACTCGATGACCATGCCCACACTCCTGCGGCAGGCGACCGCCTGCGCCGCCGCCTGCGTCGTGGCCGTATGCCTCGCCGCCGACCAGCCGAAGCCTTCGGGAGAGAGTCCGATGTCGGTACCGTCCGTGAAGCCCTTCGGTGCGCTGCCCGACGGCCGGGAGGCCCATCTCTTCACGCTCGAGGTGCCGGGTGGCTGGCAGGCCACCATCACCGACTACGGGGCGATCGTGACCTCGTTCCTCGTGCCGCCGAAGCACCCCGGGGCCGGCAAGCCCGTCGACGTGGTCCTCGGCTTCGACACGCTCGACGGGTATCTCGAGGGGCATCCGTATTTCGGGGCGATCTGCGGCCGCTACTCCAATCGCATCGCCAAGGGGCGGTTCGAGCTCGATGGCAAAGCCCATGAGCTCGCCACCAACAACGGCGCGAACCACCTCCACGGCGGCGTGAAAGGCTTCGACAAGCAGCTCTGGAAGGGCACCCCCAAGGCGACCGAGCGGGGGCCGGCCGTGGAGTTCGAACTCGTCTCACCCGATGGCGACGAGGGCTACCCGGGCCGGCTCGTGGCCAGGGCCGTCTACACGCTCACTCCCTCGGGCGAGCTGATCGTGGAGATGACGGCGACCACCGACGCGGCGACGATCGTGAACCTCGTGAACCATTCCTACTGGAACCTGGCGGGCCATGGCTCCGGACCGATCACCGGGCATGAGTTGGCCGTCGAGGCCGACCGCTACCTGCCGGTGGATGCCGGCGCGATCCCCACCGGTGAGTTCGCGCCGGTCGAGGGCACGCCCTTCGACTTCCGCCCCGAACGGACGCCGTGGGGCCGCTGCGGCCCTGCGATCGCGTCGATCCCGCCCGATGCAGGCCCCGACACGCCGACCGGCGTCGATCACTGCTACGTCGTCCGCGGCTGGCAGCCCGACGGGAAACTCCGCACGGCCGCCACCTTCCGCGACCCGCTCAGCGGCCGCACGCTCGAAGTGCTCTCCGACCAGCCGGGCGTGCAGGTGTACATGGGCGGCTTCCTCGACGGCTCGCTGAAGGGGAAGGGCGGTGCGGTCTATGTCCGCAATGGCGGTCTCTGCCTCGAGACTCAGAAGTATCCCGACAGCGTCCATCATCCCGACTGGCCGAGTGCCCGGCTCGACCCGGGCACGACGTATTCGCACACCATGGTGCATCGCTTCACTCGGTGATCGCCCTCCGTGGCCGATCACCGCCAGGGAAGCCGGCATCCAGCCTCCGCTTCACGCGGTGATCACCCCGCGTGGCTGCCTGCGACCGGTCGGCTGCACGCCCGAGCCGGCTTCGTCGAGGAAGCCGAGGGCATGAAACCCAGTGACGGCCGGCGAGCCGGCGGCACCGAACCGGAGCTCGAGCTCGTAGTCGCCAGTGGAGCCTAGCCCGCCCGAACCGGCCCGCCTCGCCGCGTAGGCCGCGTTGCCCGCCCCCGACACGCCCACGTAATACGTTCCGGCGGCGGTGGCCGTGAACGACAACCGGCTGTCGGGTGATCCGTCGGCATCGCCGCTGCCCGCCACCTGCCGCCCGGCCGAGTTGAAGAGCCGCAGTTCGCTGTCGAGGGCCGACGGCACGGCGAGCGAGCGGGCATCGACGTCGATCGTCAACGACTGCCCCACGGCCAGCTTGACGCGATAGAGATCGACGTCGCGGCGACCATGCACGCCGTCGCCGATGCGGCCGGCCAGCCGCACCGTGCCGCTCTCCCGGCGGGCGATCGCGTAGGCCTTGGCGACCGCGTCGCCGGCGTCGCGGGGCGGCCGCACGATGGGCTCGGTGGGCGGCTCCGGCGTGGTGCCCTGGATCGCCCGGACCGCGGCGGCTGCGTCGAGCATGCCGCCCGTCACCGTCTTGCCGGCGAGCGCCGGCAGGGGCTTCGTGGTGGAGAGGATCGCCCGGCGGATCGCCGATGCCGATGCCGTGGGGTTGGCGGCGGCCAGCAACGCGATCGTGCCCGTGACGTGCGGCGCGGCCATCGAGGTGCCGCTGTAGGTGGCGTAGCCGCCCCCCGGCACCGTCGAGCGGATCGCCACGCCCGGCGCCGCGAGGTCCACGTGCACCGGGCCATACGTGGCGAAGCCCGCCAGCCGGTTTGAGCGGCCGGTGGCCGTCACCGAAATCACGGCATCGAGATCCTCGTTGGCGGGATAGTTGTCCCGTCGGTCACCGTTCACGCCGTCGTTGCCGGAGGCGGTCACGAACAGGATCCCGGCCTCGCCACCGGCGGCGATCGCGTCGCGCAGGGCGAGCGACCGCTCACCGCCTCCCCAGCTGTTGTTGGTGGCGACCACGTTCACGCCGAACTCGCGACGCATCCTCGTGGCATAGGCGATCGCGGCGATCGCGTCGCTCGCGTAGCCGCTCCCCTCCGCGTCGAGGAACTTCAGCCCCATGATCGACACCTGCCAGGCGACGCCCGCCACGCCCATGCCGTTGTCGCCGACCGCCCCGATCGTGCCGGCCACGTGGGTGCCGTGGCCGTCGTCATCCATCGGATCGGCGTCGTTGTTGGCGAAGTCCCAGCCGTGCACGTCGTCCACGAACCCGTTGCCGTCGTTGTCGAGGCCGTCGCCGGGCACCTCGCCGGGGTTCCGCCAGACGTTGGCCGCCAGATCGGGATGCGTGTAGTCGAAGCCGCTGTCGATCACCGCCACGACCACGCCGCGCGAGCCGGTCGTCACGTCCCACGCCGCCGTCGCGGCGATGTCGCCGCCGCGGACGCCCCCCGACTGCCCGGTGTTGCGGAGGCCCCACTGCGTGCCGAACGACGGGTCGTTCGGCACGGCCCTCGGCGCGATCGCGAAGTCGGGCTCGATGCCCGCCACGCCGGCGGTTAGACGGGCCCAGGTCCGCATCGCGGCCGGCGATGCCCCGGGGGCCCTCACGAGCTCGATGCCGGAGCCGAGGGATTCAGCCCGCCAGCCCTCGGCCGCGACCACGGCGGCGAGTGGCCGGTCGGCGCGGACGATCCACGCGTCGCTCCGGGCCGGCACGGCGGCCCCATCCCACTCCACGAGCCCGACGGCCGCCGGGCAGAACCGCGGCTCGAGCGTCTCGACGGCGAGCCGGCCCGTGGTCGCGGGGCGGCGGCCGATGCGGGAGGAGTGCGTCATGGCAGCGGA
>CAIKWU010000209.1 GCA_903831155.1 uncultured Planctomycetaceae bacterium
AACGAACTCTCGACCGCGATCCTCGCGCGGCAGCGTGAGGACGGCTCGTGGAGAAACGGCAACGAACGGTGGATGGAGGGTGAGACCGACCTCGCCACCGCCTACGCGCTGCTGGCGCTGTCGTACTGCCTGCCGAAGTGAACCCTACTCGGGGCGTTGCGAGTGCGCTCGAGGCAAAGCGAGCTCTCGATGGCTTGGTGACTGCACCGCAGGCGGCCGGTGGCCGCTTGGACGAGGTTATCAGCCGCGGTGCCGGGGGCTACGCGGCCTTCGCGGTGGCCTTGTAGAGATACGGATTCATCGTCGGGTCGTTGTACATCTTCATCTGCCGGAACACGCGGAGCGGCCGGGTGCCGGAGTAGATCTCCGCCAAGAGCCGGTCGGTCGCCTGGACGAGGTGCGCCCGCTGCTCGTCGAGCACCACCATGCGGGCCGCCGCCTTCTCGCGGTGCTCCTGGGTGGCGTCCTTCCGGTCGATCTGCTCCCGCATGTGGTAGCGGCGGAGTTCGAGGATCGAGAGCCGGTCGATGGCGGCGCCCGGGGTCTCCGTGGCGGCCGGAGCCGTGGGGGCGGCGGCGATGCCGCGGGCGGCCAGGTCCGCCACCAGCCAGTCGTCCACCTTCTCGATGGAGTCGTTGCGGAGCTGGTTGTAGCGGTCGATCGCCCGCTTCACCTGGGCGATCCGGCCGTCGGTGACCGAGGGCGAGCGGGCGATGTCCTCTTCGTGCCAGAGGAGGAAGTTGTAGCGGTGCAGGTCGCAGATGCGGCCGCGGAGGCCCTCTTCCGAATGCTCCGGCTCGAAGTGGTGCCAGTGGTCGACGAGGTGCGTGAGCAGGGCGTCGATCGTGGCCATCTCGGCGGGGCGTGCGGCGGGCTTCGTCATGCTGGCGGACTCCTGCGGAACGATGGGTTCGGGAACAGAACGGGTCAGGCGGCCCTGAGGATGAGGCAGAGGTTGGAGCCGCCGAAGCCGAACGAGTTGCTCGCGGCCACGCGGATCCGCCGCGGCCGGGCGACGTGGGGCACGTGGTCGAGCGGGCACTGCGGGTCGGGCCGGTCGAGGTTCACCGTCGGCGGCGCGGCCTGGCGATCCATGGCCGCGAGGCAGGCGAGGGCCTCGAAGGCGGCGGCCCCGCTGACGAGGTGGCCCGACATGCTCTTGGTGGAGCTGACGGGGATGGCGTCGGCGGCTTCGCCGAGGGCCATGCGGATCGCGCCGGCCTCGGCCACGTCGCCCACCGGCGTGCCGGCGGCGTGCGCGTTGACGTAGTCGACCTCCGCCGGCGTGACGTTCGCGTCGGCGAGGGCGGCCGAGATGGCCCGCGCGGCATTCACGGGGTCGGTGCTCGGGATCACCATGTGCGCGCCGTCGCTCGACATGCCGACGCCGGCGAGTTCGCCCATGAGCCGGGCCCGTCGCGAGACCGCGGCCCGGCGACGCTCCAGCACGAAGAACGCGCCCCCCTCGCCCATCACGAAGCCGTCGCGATCGCCGTCGAAGGGTCGCGAGGCCTTCGTCGGATCGTCGCTGCGGCGCGACAGCGCCCGCAGGTTGTAGAAGGCGGCAATCGAGGTGGGGCTGAGGATGTCGCAGCCACCCACGAGGCAGGCGTCGACCCAGCCCGCGTCGATCCAGGTGCGGCCCAGTGCCATCGCGTAGCCGCTCGAGGCGCAGGCGGCCGCGACCGTGAGCGCGGGGCCCCGGATGCCGAGCCGCCGGGCGAGCCCGTGGACGAGCGTGCGGTCGCGGCCCGCCTCGAAGACCGAGGTCCCGCCGTCGAGGAAATCGAGTTCCCAGGTCTTGAGGTGCTCCGCACCCAGGCCCAGCACGATCCCGATCCGGGCGGCTCCATCGCGGGGCAGGCCCGAGTCGGCCAGTGCTGCGGCCGCCGGCGCCAGGCAGAGCCGTTCGAGCCGTCCGAGCCTCTCGAACTCGTCGGGCAAGAGTCCGGACACCGCGGCGGGCGGGGCGGGGATGCCGCTGACGGGGGCGGCGAACTGGATCCGCTCCCGGGCGTGCTCGCCGGGATCGATTGCCCGGACGCCGGACCGGCCGGCCATGAGTGCGTCGGCGATCTCGCCGAACGACGACCCGAGCGGTGACACGGCGCCGACGCCCGTGATCACCACCGGCTCGTGGGATGCGCGACCCTCGTTCATGCCGCCTCCAGCCGTCGGCAGGCCTGCGCCGGCGGACGCGATTCGACGCGGATCTGTGCCGGCCACGGGCAGTGCACCGCCCACGACGCCAGGGCTCCGCCCGCGTCGCACATGCCGACCGCCCGTGCGAAGGCGGCGAGATCGACCGGCTCATCGTCGATCGGGAAGGGGGCGACCATACCCAGCGGCTGGGCGAGCACGATCCGGGACGCGGCGGCCTCGGCGGCGGACTCGGGCACGAGCAGCAGGGCGAGAGCGCGGCAGACGGGATCGCCGAGCGGGGTCCCCGCGGCGTCGAGCTCGGGTTCCCGCTCCCAATCGGTGGCGATGAGCCAGGCCGCGTCGCAGGCTGCGGAAGGGCCGGCCTGGAACATCGCGAGGGCGGCGAACAGGCCTTCGGCGAGCGCGTCCGGGCCGCCGCCGATGCCGAGGTGCGGCCCGTGCATACCGAGCGCCACGCTCACGGCTCCGGCCAGCGAGTGCAGCGAGCACTGCGGCACGATGTGCGGCGAGATCGTGACCGCCCCGCCGATGCGCAGCTGCGAGAGCGACCGGGCCGTCACGATCCTGCCCGCCTGGCACGGTGCCGCCACCACGCCGCAGCGATCCGCCGGGGGAGGGCGATCGACCGCGGCGAGCACCTCGAGCACCGCCCGCATGGCGACCACGGTGTGCTCGTCGCAGTGCCGGAGAAACCGGGTCGGCAGCGCTGGGGCGCCGGCTGGCGGCGGCTCGTCCCGCAGGGCTGTCACACGGGAGAACGAGGCCTCCACGTAGGCGTGCCCGCGGATCGCGCACGCCGCGCCACGGCCTCGGGAGTGCGGGTGTGCATGCATCTCGACGGGTCCACCAGGTGGTGACGGCGGTCAGGCGGCCTTGCGGCCCGCCTTGGCGTCCAGCTTGCCCTCGAGCACGTCGAGCATGTCGCCCACGGTGGAGATGTCCTCGAGCAGTTCGGTCTCGATCTGGATGCCGAACCGGCTCTCGATGTGGAGCACGAGCCCTGCCATGTCGAGCGAGTCGAGGTTGAGCCCGCCGCGGAGCGACGTCGACTCCTGCAGCCCCGGATAGGACTCGCCCGTCTCCTTCTCGAGCAGTTCGTGGACGATCGTCGACAGTTCTTGACGGGTCATCGCGGCGGGCCTCCAGGCGGGTGGTCGGATGGAACGGGCGGGAAAGGTAGCGAACCGCCCCCCCGCGGCGAAGAGCAAAAACAGGGGTATTCTTGGGGTTTGCCTGCCTTGCTTCGTCCGCGATCGTGTTCGGTCGAAGCCCCGCGAGCCGCCGATGACCCTCCGTCCCGCCACCGCCGTTTCCGTCTGGCTGTCTCGGCTCCTGGCCGCGGCGACCGTCGTCTACACGGGCATCCTGCTGTTCGCCACGCACCACCCAAGCCCCGTGAATCTGGTGGGCGACCTGGTCCACAAGGACAAGGCACTGCACTTCATCGCCTACGGGCTGCTCGGTCTGCTCGTGGCCTCGACGCTCGTCGCGGCCGGCCGCTCCTCGTGGCGGTCGCTCCTCGCGGCGGTCCTGCTCCTGGCGGCGTTCGCGGCGCTCGACGAACTCACGCAACCGCTCTTCGGCCGTGCGACGGAGGCGCTCGACTGGGTGTTTGACTCCATCGGCATCGCGGCGGGGTTCGCCCTGGTGGCGGTGACCCGGGCGGCGGTGACCCGGGCGGCGGTCGGCCTGCGTGGCCGCTGAAGGCCCGCGGTCAGAAGTTGGGCGTGGGCGCGCGGTACTCGTCGATCTGCACGGAGCGGAACCAGTCGATGGTCCGTGACAGGCCCTCGCGGAGCGGGACCATGGGCTCCCAGCCCAGTCGCTCTTTCGCGAGCGTGATGTCGGGACGCCGCCGCTCAGGGTCGTCGACCGGCAGCGGCTTGTCGACGAGCGAGGACCGTGATCCCGTCAGCTCGAGCGTGAGCTCGGCGAGTTGCCGGATCGTGAACTCGCCGGGGTTGCCGATGTTGACCGGACCCACGAAGCCATCCGGCCCGTTCATCATCCGGATGATGCCTTCGACGAGATCGTCGCGGTAGCAGAAGCTCCGCGTCTGGCTGCCGGAGCCGAAGATCGTAATCGGCTCGCCGGCCAGCGCCTGCCGGATGAAGTTCGAGACCACGCGGCCGTCGAAGGGATGCATGCGGGGGCCGTAGGTGTTGAAGATCCGCACGATCCGCACGTTGACGCCGTTGTGGCGGTGGTAGTCCATGAACAGCGTCTCGGCGGCCCGCTTGCCCTCGTCGTAGCAGGCTCGCGGCCCGATCGGATTCACCGCGCCACGGTAGCTCTCCGGCTGCGGATGCACCTCGGGATCGCCATAGACCTCGCTCGTCGATGCCTGGAGCACCTTCGCCCGGCACCGCTTCGCCATGCCGAGCACGTTGATCGCCCCCATCACGCTCGTCTTCATCGTCTTGATGGGGTTGTACTGGTAGTGGCCGGGCGCGGCGGGGCAGGCGAGGTTGTAGATCTCGTCGACCTCGAGCCAGAGCGGTTGGATGATGTCGTGCCGCAGGAGTTCGAAGTTGCCGCAGCCGAGCAGGTGGGTCACGTTCGACTTCTGGCTGGTGAAGAAGTTGTCGACGCAGATCACGTCGTGGCCCGCGTCGACGAGCCGCTCGCAGAGATGGCTGCCCAGAAATCCGGCGCCGCCGGTGACGAGAACGCGCTTCAGCGAGGCCATGCGAGGGGGTCCCGGGGGAGGAGTGCCTGCGGCGCTTCCGGAGCCTGAGGCGGAGTGGTAGTGTACCGCGGCATCGGGCAGGATCGACCGCCGCACCGTCCTGCGCGCGGTCGTGTCCGCGGATGCGGCCTGCCCGCTACCTTCCGCCTTCAGGAGCATCCACCATGCCGCTCAAGGGAAACATCAGCCACTCGATCGTCTTCTGGTGCTTCAACGTCGCCGGCGAGAAGTGGGACATGGACCGCACCTGCGAGGTCGCCAGGCAGCTCGGCGTGAAGTCGATCGAGCTCTCCGATCCCGACACCTGGCCGACGATCAAAAAGCACGGCCTGACGTCGGCGATCGCCATGAATGGCATGCCGGGCGCGCCGTTCATGAAGGGGCTCAACAACCCGCGGTACCACGAGCAGGTGATCGACTGCACCACGAAGACGATCGACGCCTGCGCCGACTTCGGCATCCCCTCGGTGATCGCCTTCACCGGCTACAAGTGGCGCGACGCCGAGGACCCCACGAGCGGCGAGATTTCGGCGGAGGAGGGGGCCGACAACTGCGTCCGGGGCCTCGAGGAACTCGCCCGGCATGCCGAGAAGAGGGGCGTCACGATCTGCCTCGAGCACCTCAACACCCGCGACGACACGCACCCGATGAAGGGCCATCCCGGGTACCAGGGCGACGACGTCGACTACGTGGCGAACATCGTCCGCCGCGTGGGCTCGCCTCGCGTCAAGATGCTGTTCGACCTCTATCACGTCCAGGTCATGAACGGCGACCTGATCCGCCGGATCGAGCAGTGCAAGGACGTGATCGGTCACGTGCACACCGCTGGCAATCCCGGCCGTGGCGAACTCGACGAGAACCAGGAAATCAACTTTGCGGCCTGCCTGCGGAAGCTCGTCGAGATCGGCTACCAGGGCTGGGTGGGCCACGAGTTCATCCCCACCCGCGATCCGGTCGCCGGCCTGAAGCAGGCCGTCGAGGTCTGCGACGTCTGACGGCTTGCGGATGTGCGTCGCCGGACGTTTGCCGGCGCTCGGGATTGCCCGTGCCCCGTCGCCGGACGTTTGCCCGCGCTCGGGATTGCCCATGCCCCGTCGCCGGACGTTTGCCTCGGCCTTCGTGGCCTCGGCTCACTCGGATGCCGCCGGCGCTTCGCCATCCTGGCTGCGCTTGGCGGCATACGCCGGCTCTCGGGGCACGGGCAATCCCTCGCTGAACTGGTGCGGGGTACGGGCGATCCCTCGCTGAAATGGGTCAGGGATATGGGCGACCCCTCGCTGAGTTCGCTCCTCAGGACGCCGCACTCTTTTGAGCGATGCGGGCGGCCTGCGTGAGGCTCACGGACGGGCGAGCATGATCCGCACGTCGGCCACGTTCGTGCCCGTCGGACCGGTCACGACGAGACCCCCCGCCGCCGCCAGGGCAGGCTGGGCGTCGCAGCGGGCGATGCCGCGGGGAAGATCGATGCCGCTCGCCGCAAGCCGCTCCACGACCTCGCGATCCACCAGGCCGCCGGCGGCGTCGGTCGGGCCGTCCTCGCCATCGGTGCCGATGCTCGCGAGGCCGACGCCCTCGGGCCAGGGCCGGCCTGACCGCAGCCAGGCGTCGGCTGCCACGAGCACCGTCTGCTGGTTGCGGCCGCCGCTCCCGTGATCGTCCGGCACCGCCACGACCGCCTCGCCCCCCTCGATCACGGCCCGGGGCCGGCCGTCGCGGGCGACCGCGGTGGCCAGCCCCGACGTCTCCGACGCCAGCCGCCGGCCGACTTCGTTCGCCGTCTCCCGGATCGCGGTGGCTTGACGCATCGTCACGTCGTACCCGAGCGCCGCGGCTCGCTTCGCGGCCGCATCGACGGCGGTCGCGTTGCTGCCGAGGAGCACGTGGCTCACGCGACAGCCGGCGGGCGTCGTCCACTCCCCGCTCCGTCCCCGCGGATCGACCGGCGGCGGAGACGCTGCCGACCCTGCGAGGTGTCGGGCGACCGCCGAGGCCACTGCGGTGACGTGGTAGCGGTCGAGGATCGCGAGGGCCGCACGCGGATCGCTCGTCACCGGCATGCAGGGGCCCGAGGCGATCAGGTCGAGCGGGTCGCCGATCACGTCGGACAGCACGACCGTCACGAGGCGGCCCGCGGTGCATGCCCGTGCGAGGCCGCCCGCCTTGGCGACGCTGAGCGACTGCCGGACGGCGTTGAGTTCCCGGATGTCGGCGCCCGCCGCTGCCAATGCCCGCGTCACCGCGAGCACGTCGTCGAGGCTGACGCCGGCCGCGGGCTCCTCCAGGAGCGCCGAGCCACCGCCGGTCACGATCACCACCGCCAGATCATCGGGGCCGAGCGACGCGAGGAGCCGCCGCATCTCGCGGGTCACGGCGACGGCCGCCACGGTCGGCAGGTTCACGCCCGGCGGCCGAGTTTCCCGGACCTCCACGTGCTCGAGGGCCCGCCCGCAGCCCTCCGGCACGCTCACGAGTCCGACGAGGTCGGCCCCCGGAAGCAGCTTCTCCAGGGCCGCGGCCATTCCCGCCCCCGCCTTGCCGCCGCCGACCACCACGATCCTGCCGGTGGGCCGAACCGGCGCGGCGAACGGCCGCCCGTCGATCAGCAGCTCCCCGGACCGCCAGGCGAGCCGGCGCGGCAGGAGCACCTCCGGCCGCACGGCGTCGATCGCGGCGTCGGCGACCTGCGCCAGATCACCCCGGACGGCGAAGTTCATCCGTCACCCGGCGGCAGGAAGTTCTTCGGGTCGAATCTCGACAGATCGATGCCGCCCCGAGACTCCTCTTCCAGAAGCTTCACCCGCATCTCCAGCCGCTCGAGGCGGCGGGCCAGCAGTGCCGGTGACTCCGCCGACGGCGCGGCCGGGCTGACCCGTGGCACCGCCGGGTATCCCAGTTGCCGCTGCAGGGCCGCGAAGAAGAACATCGGATCCTTGCCGCGGTTGGCCCGCGCGATCCGTCCCTCCTTCTCGCCGAAGAGGATCTCGCGATCCGGCTCGGGGGCGTCGCGGCCCGCCGCGAGGGCGTCGCGTTTTTCCACCCGCCAATACTCCGGGCTGCGGACGTAGACGAGGTCGGCCAGGTCGATCAGGCCCACTTGCCGCGACACCATCTCGATCCATGCCTTCCAGCCGGCGTCGAAGATGTCGTCCGCTGCGATCGCGGCCAGCCCGCGGACGTAGTCGAGGCGGTTCCTCGACAGGCACTCGAAGCGGTAGAGGAACAGACCCTGGGGCGTCGCCGCCTCGGCGCGGTACGTCGCCTCCCGCTCGAGCATCGCCAGGGCGGTCCGCATGTCGAACCGTCCCCCCTCCTCCTCGGCGGTCGTGATCACGAACGTCTGGAAGTGGGTGAAGTAGTGCCTGAGGCGGGCCATCGCCGTCGAGAGCGTGCCCACGAGCTTGAGCTCGCCAGCGAGGTAGTCGAGCGCCATCGGCAGCTTCGAGGTGGCGAGCACCTCCTGGCCGATCGCGACGAGCGCTTCCTGGGCCGCGATACCGGCCACGATCCGCTCCCCGAACGAGCGGAACAGGTAGGCCTGCTCGATGTATTCCTCACGGTCGAGCATCGCGAATGACC